>BBBL01000023.1 GCA_001311545.1 Thermus kawarayensis JCM 12314
CCCCGAGGACCAGGGCGGGGCCCTCCAGGGGGATGCCCCCCCGCCTTCAGGGCCTCGAGGAAGCCCGGGGCATCGGTATTAAAGCCAAAAAGCCTTCCCTCCACCTGGAGCACCGTGTTCACCGCCCCCATGGCCCTGGCCTCGGGAGAGACCCAGTCCAGAAGCCCCAGGGCCGCCTCCTTCAAGGGGAGGGTGAGGTTCACCCCCCGGAAGCCCCGCCGCACCGCCTCTAGACGGGCGGAAAGCTCAGAAAGGGGGGTCTCCAAGGCCTCGTAGCTTCCCCTAAGCCCGAGGCTTTCCAGGGCGAAGGCGTGCATGGCCGGGGAGAGGGAGTGGGCCACGGGCTGGCCCAGGAGGGCGAAGCGCAACATCCCCCTAAGGATAGCCTGGCCCGGGGGAAACCGATAGAATGAGGGCGGTGAAAAGGCTCTTGGCCCTCGCCTTCCTCCTCCCCCTGGCCCTGGGGAAGACCTTTCTCATCCCCATCCAGGGGAGATAGACCCCGCCTTGGCGGTCTTCGTGGAGCAGGCCCTGGCCCGGGCCGAGCGGGAAGGGGCCAGCGGCGTGGCCTTCCTCATAGACACCCCGGGGGGGCGGGTGGACGCCGCCATCCGCATCTCCGACCGCATCCTCCAGACCCCCTCCC
The DNA here is from genome assembly GCA_001311545.1 of Thermus kawarayensis JCM 12314. Next base: position 647 of record BBBL01000023.1, read on the forward strand.
CACCCTGGCCGTGGTGCAAAACGCCTTCTCCGCCGGGGCCCTTATCGCCCTCTCCTGCCGCCAGGTGGCCATGCTCCCAGGGTCAGAGATCGGGGCCGCCCTCCCCGTGGTGGCCCTCCCCCTCCAGGAGCCCACGGCCGCCGACCAGAAGGTGATCTCCGCCCTCAGGGGCAAGTTCCGGGCCGTGGCCGAGGCCCGGGGCAGGCCCGTGGAGCTGGCCGAGGCCATGGTGGACCCGAACATAGAGGTCCCGGGGTTGTCCGCCAAGGGGGAACCCTTAACCCTTTCCGCCGACAAGGCGGTGGAGCTCAAGGTGGCGGACTTCAAGGCAGGAAGCCTCCCCGAGGCCTTGGCTCAGGCAGGCCTGAGCGCCGAGGTGGAGCGCCTGGAACTGGGACCCAGGGTGCGGCTCGCCCGCTTCCTCACCAACTCCAGCGTAGCCGGGGTGCTCCTCGCCCTGGGCCTCCTGCTCCTTCTCCTGGAGTTCTTCACCCCGGGAACCTTTCTACCCGCTACCCTGGGCCTCATCGCCCTGGGGCTCTACTTCTTCGGAGGGTACCTGGCTGGGCTGTCGGGGATACTGGAGATTCTCCTCTTCTTTGCGGGGATGCTCCTCCTCTTAGCCGAGGCCTTCCTTCTGCCGGGATTCGGCCTTCCCGGGGCCTTGGGGATCGGACTCGTCCTGGCCTCCGTCTACCTCACCTTTGGCGCCCAAAGCCTGGCCGTGGGGGCCTACGCGGTCCTCGTCCTCGGCGTGGGCCTTTTCCTGCTCTTTCGCTTCTTCCCCCGAAGCCGGGTGGGGCGGGCCCTGGTGTTGGAAAGCGCTATTTCCGAAACCGCCCCGCCCAAGGGAGAACTGGAAGCCCTCCTCGGAGCCATCGGCGAGGCCTTAAGCGACCTGAGGCCCGCCGGGGTAGCCCGCTTCGGAGATAGACGGGTGGACGTGGTGACGGAAGGAGAGTTCATCCCCCGGGGGACTCCGGTCCGGGTAGTCAAGGTGGAGGGCCCCCGGGTGGTAGTGCGGGCCTTCAAGGAGGAATAAGATGACCCTCGTGAGCCTTCTTTTCCTGGCCGGCGTAGTCCTGGTCCTGGTCTTTCTCTTCTTCTCCTTTATCCCCGTGGGGCTCTGGGTTACGGCCTTCTTCGCCGGGGTGAGGGTGCCCCTCACCAGCCTGGTGGCCATGCGCCTAAGGCGCGTGCCTCCCGCCAAGATCATCTTCCCCATGATCAAGGCCACGAAGGCGGGGATCCCTGTGGAGCTTAACCGCCTCGAGGCCCAGTACCTGGCGGGAGGCAACGTGGACCGGGTGGTGGACGCCCTCATCGCCGCCGACAAGGCGGGGATCAGGCTCACCTTTGACCGGGCAGCGGCCATAGACCTGGCGGGCCGTGACGTGCTGGAGGCGGTCCGGGTGTCCGTCAACCCCAAGGTGATCACCACCCCCCAGGTAGCGGGCATGGCCAAAGACGGGATCCAGCTTTTGGTCACCGCCCGGGTGACGGTGCGGGCCAACATTGACCGCCTAGTGGGAGGGGCGGGAGAGGAAACGGTCCTGGCCCGGGTGGGGGAGGGGATCGTGGCCTCCATCGGGAGCGCGGAAAGCCACAAGGAGGTGCTGGAGCAACCCGACCGCATCAGCAAGACCGTGTTGGCCAAGGGGCTGGATGCGGGCACGGCCTTTGAGATCCTCTCGGTGGACATCGCTGAGGTGGACGTGGGACGGAACATCGGCGCCCAGCTTCGCACCGACCAGGCCGAGGCGGACAAGAAGGTGGCCCAGGCCAAGGCCGAGGAGCGGAGGGCCATGGCGGTGGCCGCCGAGCAGGAGAACCGGGCCCTGGTGGAGGCCATGCGGGCCAAGCTGGTGGAGGCCCAGGCCCAGGTACCCCTGGCCCTGGCCGAGGCCCTGAGGAAGGGGAACCTGGGGGTCATGGACTACTACCGCCTCAAGAACATCGAGCCGACACCGACATGCGGGAGTCCATCAGCCGGGCGGCCAAGCCCGAGGGTGAGGAATGAGCCTAGACGACCTTTTGGGCCTCCTTTTCCTCCTCTTCTTCGTGGTTCTCCCCGCCCTCCAGGGCCTCTCCCGCCGGAGGGGAGGCTTCCCCGAGGACCTGCCCGCCCCCGAACCCCTTCCCAGACCTCAACCCCGGCCCAAGGCCCGGCCCAAGCCTCCACCTGAGCCCCGGCGGGAGGAGGGGCAAAGCCTAGAACGCCCCCACCCTCCGAGCGCACCCCCTTGGAGGCTGCGCTTCCGGGAGGAGGCCCCCCAGGAAACCCCTGAGGTCCGGAAGGGCAAGAGGCTCCTGGCCACGGACCCCCACAGCCTGCTCAAAGGGGTGGTATGGCACGAGATCCTGAAGAAGCCCAAAGGGTGGTGATCCCCCTGCGGTCCGAGGAAGCCCTGGCCTTTCTGGGCCAGGCCGACCGGAACCTGAGGAAGCTCCGGTCCCTTTTCAAGGAGGCCTTCGGCGACCGCCTGAGGCTCGTGGCCCGGGGGGAAGCGGTGGAGCTCCTTGGGGACCAGGAGGCAGTGGAGACGGCGGAAAGGGCCGTCCGGGACCTCCTGGCCCTGCTGCGCCAGGGGGCTGAGCTGGACGAGCCCACCCTGGAGCAGGCGGTGGCCCTGGCCCTGGAGGGGGAGGGGCTCTACCAGGCCACCACCCCCCCAGGCCGAGCTTTCCCTCCCCGGCCGCCTCCGCCCCAAGACCCCGGGGCAGAAGCGCTACGTGGAGGCCATCGCCCAGCACGACATCACCTTCGGCATCGGCCCCGCCGGGACCGGCAAGACCTACCTGGCCGTGGCCATGGCGGTGAGCCACCTAAGGGCCCGCAAGGTGAAGCGCATCGTCCTCACCCGGCCCGCCGTGGAGGCCGGGGAAAAGCTGGGCTTCCTCCCCGGGGACATCCAGGCCAAGGTGGACCCCTACCTCAGGCCCCTCTACGACGCCCTCTTTGACATGATCGACGCCGAGCGTTTTGAGCAATATCTCCAATCTGGAATCATTGAAGTGGCGCCTTTGGCGTTCATGAGGGGAAGAACTTTGAACGACGCCTTCATCATCCTGGATGAGGCCCAGAACACCACCCCGGAGCAGATGAAGATGTTCCTCACCCGCATGGGCTTCTCCTCCAAGATGGTCATCACCGGGGACGTGACCCAGATTGACCTGCCCAAGCAGCAAAAGTCGGGCCTCGTGGAGGCCACCCGCATCCTCAAGGGCATTGAGGGCATCGCCTTCGTCTACTTCAAGGAGTCCGACGTGGTGCGCCACCCCCTGGTGGCCCGCATCATCAAGCCTACGAGGAGGCCGAGCGTGGTGGGGATCGTGGCCAACAAAAGGCCCCCGAGGGGGCTTAGGCCGAGGCTCCGCCGGGCCCTCCAGGGGCTCATGGCGGAGCTCGGCGTGGGGGACAAGGCGGTCACGGTGATCCTCACCGGGGACCGCCGCCTCCGGGCCTCAAGCGGGAGTGGTGGGGGGAGGATGCGGCCACCGACGTCCTCTCCTTTCCCCACTACGAACCCGGGGACCCCTTCATGCCCCCGCACCTGGGGGACATTTGGATCAGCTGGACACCGCCAGGAGGCAGGCCGAGGCCCGGGGGCCCCCTGGAGGAAGAGGTGCTGGTCCTAGCCGCCCACGGCCTCTGGCACCTCCTTGGGCACGATCACCAGAAGGAGGAGGAGTGGGAGGGGTTCCGCCGCGTCCAAGAGAGGATCCTCGCCCTCTAAAGGGGGTCTTGCGCTCCTTCGCCTTCGCCTGGGAGGGGCTCCTCTACGCCTGGCGGGTCCAGCGGAACTTCCGCATAGAGGTCCTCCTGGGGGTTTTGGCGGTGGGACTCGCCCTGTGGCTCGGGGTGGACCTGGCCCCATCCTGCTCCTCGCCGCCTTGGTCCTCTCCCTGGAGCTTATGAACACCGCCCTCGAGGCCCTCACCGACCTGGCAAGCCCCGTCTACCACCCCCTGGCCAAACGGGCCAAGGACACCGCCGCCGCCGCGGTTCTGCTGGCAAGCCTCCTCGCCCTCCTCCTGGGCCTCTACCTTTTCCTGCCCCCCCTTCTCGCCCGGTTTGGACTAAGCTAGGGGCATGGACTACGAAGAGCGGGAGATGATCCTGGAGCTCTTTCCAGGCACCTCCCCCGACCTCCTTCCCTTAGGGAGATCCTCTACTACCGGGACGAGGAGGGCCGGGTGGTGATCGTGGAGAAGGGCCCCCCCGAGCTCCGCCTGGCCCTCGAGCCCCTCCCCGGGCAGGTAGGGGGCCCCCAGGTGTGCGAGGCCTGCCGCCGCCACCTTTCCGGAAGCGCCCTGGGCTTTTTCCGCCACCCCGTGGGGGGCAGGGAGACCCACCTGCGCTACCTGGTCCTCTGCCAGGACACCGAGGCCTGCGCCAGCCGGGCGGAGCCCGAGCGTTTGAGGGAAATCCTCCTTCGGGGTATACTCACCTGAGAAAGGGGCCCTTGGGCCAAGGAGGTCGGCAGGAGGCCGGCTCCATGACTTACGAGGTGAGCTATGGCGCGCGAGGTAAAGCTGACCAAGGCCGGCTACGAGCGGCTCATGCAACAGCTGGAGCTGGAAAGGAAGCGGCTCCAGGAGGCCACCCAGATCCTGCAGGAGCTCATGGAGTCCTCCGACGACTACGACGACTCGGGGCTGGAGGCGGCCAAGCAGGAGAAGGCCCGCATTGAGGCCCGCATTGACTCCCTGGAGGACGTCCTCTCCCGGGCGGTGATCCTGGAGGAGACCGCAGGCGAGGTCATCGGCCTGGGCTCGGTGGTGGAGCTGGAGGACCCCGCCACCGGGGAGCGCCTGGAGGTGCAGGTGGTCTCCCCCGCCGAGGCCAGCGTCCTGGAGACCCCCATGAAGATCTCCGACGCCTCTCCCATGGGCCGGGCCCTCCTGGGCCACCGGGTGGGGGACGTGCTCTCCCTGGAAACGCCCAAGGGCAAGAAGGAGTTCCGCGTGGTGGCGGTCCACGGCTGACTACCCCAGATGAACGAGCAGACGCGCCAACGCCTACTGAACCTGGAAGCCCTGGTGGAGGCGGGCTTCTCCCCTTACCCTTACCGCTTCCCCAAGACCCATAGCGCCCACCAGGTCCTAAAGGCCAAGGAGGGGGCCCCCCGGAACAGGAGTGGCCCGAAAGGGTGGCCCTGGCGGGTCGCCTCCTGGCCCTGAGGCGCATGGGCAAGGTCACCTTCGCCCACCTCCTGGACGAGACGAGCAGGATCCAGCTCTACTTCCAGAAGGACCTCACCCCCCACTACGAGCTCCTGAAGAAGCTGGACGTGGGGGACATCCTGGGGGTGGAGGGGACGGTCTTCACCACCAAGACCGGGGAGGTCACGGTGAAGGTTCTCTCCTGGACCCCCCTGGTCAAGGCCCTCCACCCCCTCCCGGACAAGTGGCACGGCCTCAGGGACAAGGAGGTGCGCTACCGCCAGCGCTATCTGGACCTCATCGTCAACCCTGAGGTGCGGGAGGTCTTCCGCCGCCGCTCGGCCATCCTCCGCTACATCCGCCGCTTCTTTGAGGAGAAGGGCTTCTTGGAGGTGGAGACCCCCGTCCTCCAGGCCACCACCGGGGGGGCGGAGGCCAGGCCCTTCAAGACCTACCACCACGCCCTGGACGACGAGTTCTTCCTCCGCATCTCCTTGGAGCTTTACCTCAAGCGCCTTCTGGTGGGAGGGTACGAGAAGGTTTACGAGATGGGCCGGGTCTTCCGCAACGAGGGCATCGACCACAACCACAATCCCGAGTTCACCATGCTGGAGGCCTACTGGGCCTACGCCGACTACCAGGACATGGCCCTTCTGGTGGAGGAACTCCTCTCCGGCCTGGTCCACCACCTCTTCGGGGGCTACGAGGTCCCCTACCAGGGCCGCCTCCTCAACTTCCGCCCTCCCTTCAAGCGCCTCTCCTTCGTGGAGGCCCTAAAGGAGAAGGCCGGCCTCCCCTTTGACCCCCTGGACCTGGAGCGCCTCAGGCTTTGGGCCGACGCCCACCACCCCGAGCTGGCCCAGGTCCCAAGCTACAAGCTCCTGGACAAGCTCTTCGGAATCTACGTGGAGCCCACCCTCCAGGACCCCACCTTCGTCTTTGACTTCCCCCTGGCCATCAGCCCCTGGCCAAAAGGCACCGGGAAAAGCCCGGCCTCACGGAGCGCTGGGACCTCTTCGCCGGGGGATGGAGCTCGCCCCCGCCTACTCCGAGCTCAACGACCCCCTAGACCAAAGGGAGCGCTTCCTGGAGCAGGCGAGGCGCCGCAAGGAGGGGGACGAGGAAGCCCCCGAGCCGGACGAGGACTTCTTGTTGGCCCTGGAGCACGGCATGCCCCCGGCGGCGGGCCTGGGGCTTGGGATAGACCGCCTCACCATGCTCCTCACCGACCAGCCCTCTCTAAGGGACGTCCTCCTCTTCCCCCTGATGAAGCCCAGGAAGGAAGGACAGGGGCTCGAGGAGGCCGGGAAGGAAGGTTAGTGGCTGAGCGCGCCGCCCGCCTCAGCCTCCTCGTGGCCCTCCTGGTCCTGGGCCTGAAGGCCCTGGCCTACCTCCTCACCGGGTCGGTGGCCCTCCTCTCCGACGCCTTGGAGTCCATCGTCAACGTGGCCGCCGCCCTTTTGGCCCTCTTCGCCATCCGCCTGGCCCACAAGCCCCCAGACGCCACCCACCCCTTCGGCCACACCAAGGCGGAGTACTTCTCGGCGGTTTTGGAAGGGGTGCTGGTGGTCCTGGCCGCCCTCCTCATCGCCCGGGAGGCCCTGCCCCGCCTCCTCCGCCCGGTGCCCCTGGAGGGCCTGGGCCCGGGGCTTTTGGTGAGCCTCCTGGCCTCCGGGACCAACGGCCTTCTGGCCTACCACCTCATCCGCCAGGGGCGGCTCCACCGCTCCCCGGCCCTGGTGGCCGACGGCTACCACGTCCTCTCCGACGTCCTCACCTCGGTGGGGGTCCTCCTGGGGGTGGGCCTGGCCGGGCTCACGGGGCTCTGGGTTCTGGACCCCCTCCTGGCCTTGCTGGTGGCGGGCAACATCCTCCTCATGGGCTTCCGCCTGGTCCGGGACTCGGTGGGGGGCTGATGGACGCCGGGCTTTCCCCGGAGGAGGTGGCCCGCATCCAGGGGGTGATTGCCCGGGAGCTTGGGGGAAAGGCCCTGGAGGTCCACGACCTCAGGACCCGCAAAGCCGGGCACCGGGCCTTCCTGGAGTTCCACCTGGTGGTGCCCGGGGAAACCCCCGTGGCCGAGGCCCACCGGCTCTGCGACCGGCTGGAAAAGGCCCTGGAAGAGGAGATCCCCGGGCTCAGCGTCACCATCCACGTGGAGCCGGAAAGCGAGCGCCGGGCGTAAACCGGGCTTGCGCCGGGAGGGGGTGGCATAACGCTCTTTTCCCTATCGGCGAAAAAGCGTACACTTAAGGGCAAAGGAGGGCCCATGCGCAGGAAGCACGACTGGCTCAGGGAAACCTACCAAAAGAGCCTGGAGAAGATGCCGGAGAGGCCCGTGGCCCACCGCACCCTCTCCAACATCGCCCCCGAACCCCTCTACACCCCGGAGGACATCGGCGTCCTGGACCCGGAGTACGAGGAGAAGCGGGGTTTTCCCGGGGAGTACCCCTACACCCGGGGGGTCTACGGCTCCATGTACCGGTCCAAGCTCTGGACCATGCGCATGTTCGCCGGCTTCGGCACCGCCGAGCAGACCAACGAGCGCTTCAAGAAGCTCCTGAAGGCGGGCCAGACCGGCCTCAGCGTGGCCTTTGACCTTCCCACCCTCATGGGCTACGACTCCGACCATCCCCTCTCCAAGGGGGAGGTGGGAAAGTGCGGGGTGGCGGTCTCTAGCCTCGCCGACATGGAGATCCTCTTTGAAGGGATCGACCTCGAGGAGGTCACCACCTCCATGACCATCAACTCCCCCGCCAACGCCATCTGGGCCATGTACCTGGCGGTGGCCAAGAAACGGGGCTACGACTGGAAAAAGCTCGGGGGGACCATCCAGAACGACATCCTCAAGGAGTTCATCGCCCAGAAGGAGTTCATCTTCCCCCCGGAGCCCAGCGTGAAGCTGGTGATAGACACCTTTGAGTGGGGGCCCAAGAACGTCCCCAAGTGGAACTTCATCTCCGTCTCGGGCTACCACATCCGGGAGGCGGGCTCCACGGCGGTGCAGGAGCTGGCCTGGACCCTGGCCGACGGCTTTGAGTACGTGGAGGCCGCCCTCAGGCGGGGCCTGGACGTGGACGAGTTCGCCCCCCGCATCAGCTTCTTCTTTGACGTCCACAACGATTTCTTTGAGGAGATCGCCAAGTTCCGGGCGGCGCGGCGCATCTGGGCCAAGGAGATGCGAAACCGCTACGGGGCCAAGAACCCCCAGAGCTGGATGCTCCGCACCCACGCCCAGACCGCCGGGGTCTCCCTCACCGCCCAGCAGCCCCTCAACAACATCGCCCGGGTGGCCATTCAGGCCCTGGCGGCGGTCCTCGGGGGCACGCAGAGCCTCCACACCGACGCCTACGACGAGGCCCTGGCCCTGCCCACGGAGGAGAGCGCCACCATCGCCCTCAGGACCCAGCAGATCATCGCCTACGAGACCGGGGTCACCCACACCATAGACCCCCTGGCGGGGAGCTACTACGTGGAGTGGCTCACCGACGAGATGGAGCGGCAGGCCATGGCCATCATTGAGGAGATCCGCCGCATGGGGGGCGTGGTGCGGGCCATAGAGGAGGGGTACTTCCTCCGGGAGCTCGCCGAGGCCAGCTACCGCTACCAGCAGGAGGTGGAGCGCAAGGAGCGGATCATCGTGGGGGTGAACGCCTTCACCGACGAGATCCCCCTAAAGGTGCCCATCCAGCTGGTGGACCCCGAGGTGGAAAGGGTGCAGGCGGAGCGCCTCGCCCGGGTGCGGCGGGAGAGGGACCCCAGGCGGGTGGAGGAGGCCCTAGAGGGCCTCAGGCGGGCCGCGGTGGAGGGGCAGAACACCATGCCCCACTTCGTGGAGTGCGCCTGGCCTACTGCACCCTGGGGGAGATGATGGACGTGCTGCGGGAGGTCTACGGCACCTACCAGGAGCCGGCCTACGTGTAGGGAGGGTAAGATGGCAGGCGTGGACAGGCGCATACGGGTCCTCATCGCCAAGCCGGGCCTGGACGGGCACGACCGCGGGGCCAAGGTGGTGGCCCGGGCCCTGAGGGACGCGGGGATGGAGGTGATCTACACGGGGCTCCGCCAGACCCCGGAGATGATCGTCTCCGCCGCCATCCAGGAGGACGTGGACGCCATCGGCCTTTCCATCCTCTCTGGGGCCCACATGCACTACTTCCGGGAGGTGAAGCGCTCCTGGAGGAGGAGGGGGCCTCGGACATCCTCCTCTTCGGCGGGGGAATCATCCCCGACGAGGACGTGCCCAGGCTCAAGGCCCTGGGGGTGGCCGCCGTCTTCGGTCCCGGCACCAGCACCCAGGAGATCGTGGACTTCCTGAGGCAGGCGGTGCCGGAGCGCTGGAAGGCCCAGGGGCTCGCATGAAGGCCATCCAGCTCTACTACCCCCCGGAGTGGGCCCACTGCTACGGGTGCGGCTACCTGAACGCCCACGGCCTCCACATCAAGACCTACTGGAACGCCGAAAGGGGGCAGAGCGAGACCCGCTTCACCCCCTCGCCCCACCACACCGCCGTCCCCGGCTTCGTCTACGGGGGGCTTCTGGCCTCCCTGGTGGACTGCCACTCCACCGCCACGGCGGCCGCCGCCAAGGCCCAGGCCGAAGGGCTTTCCCTGGAAGCCACACCCCTTCGCTTCGTCACCGCAAGCCTCAAGGTGGACTACCTCAAGCCCACGCCCCTGGGCCCGGAACTCCTCCTCCTGGGCAGGGCCAAGGAGGTGAAGGGCAAGAAGGTGGTGGTGGAGACCGAGGTCTACGCCGAAGGGGTCCTCACGGTGCGGGGGGAGGCGGTTTTGGTGCAGATCACCGAGGGCTTCGGTCAGAAAGAAGGCGCTCCACCGCCTGGATGAGGGCCTCGAGCCTGCTGGCCTGAGGAGAGGCGTGGAAGGTGAGCTCCAGCCACGCCTCTTCCAGGATTTTTTTTCACCCCGGCAAGCCTCTCCTCACCCAAGGCCCGGCCTAGAAGGGCAGCCTTGACCTCCTCTTGCAGGCGGCGGTTTTGCTCCTCGAGCCTTTGCAGATAGTGGCGGAGGCGAAAGACCTCCCAGGAAGCTTGGTTTAGCTTCTCCTCCAGCTCGGCGATCCTGCGGTTTTCCTGCTCCCACTTGGCCCTGAGAGGGGCCATGCGGCGCTCCAACTCGTCGTCCCAGTGGAGCATGGTACCAGCTTAGGCCCTCTCCTTGGCCAGGAAAGCCAAATGCAAACATGAGAAGCCTTAGAACTCACGCCCTGCCGGCCCAGGTAAGCCCCAAAGGAACCTTGCGCCGGGGCCCCATCCTGGCCCAAGCCAGCAGGGGGTGGTTATACGAGAACAGGGTTGGAGTCGTTGCGGATAGCCTGGAGGTGCAAATAGTTGGGACGTAGCGCACACCTCTTC
>BBBL01000024.1 GCA_001311545.1 Thermus kawarayensis JCM 12314
CCCGGGCCAAGAAGCGGCTCAGGGCCGACCGGAAGGCCCTAGCCGCCCTGCGGGCGCGGGTTCGCCTGAGCCGCCGCTGGCTTCAGGACCTCCAGCCGGAGGAAGGCCAGGAGGGTGCGCAGGAGGAGGGCAGGTAGAAGGCGAGAAGCACCAGGAATAGCCCCCAGGAGAGGAGGGCGAAGACCCGGCTCGCCAACCCCTCGGCCAGGGCCCGGGTGCCTAAGGTGAAGGCGGCCAGGGGGAAGACCAGCCCCCAAAGCCCCGGCTGGAAGGCCAGGCGCACCCGGTGGAGGAGGAGGTTTTCCAGAAGGAGGGCCATGGCCAGGGCAAACCACCAGCCCCCAGGCCCCAGAGGGCGGCCCCCAGGAGGTAGAGGCCCTCGAGGCTCCCCGGATACAGCCCGGCCTCCCGGGCTCCCCCGAAGAGGAAAAGGGGGGCCAGGATGCCCACCCCCACCGGGCCAGGCCGATGAAGAGGGAGGGCACCAGCTCGGGGGCGGGGCGCTCGTGGGCGTAGAGGCGGCCGAAGAGGGTGGCCCCCACCCAGAGGAAGAGGACGAGCCCGAGCCCCAAAAACATGAGGAGCCAGAAGTAGGCCTCCCGGGCCCAGGGGCAGGAAGGGGAGGAGGGGTCCCCCCGCCAGGGGCACCACGATGGCCGAGACCGGGGGGGATGAACCAGGTGCCGTTGGCCGCCTCAAAGGGGAGGCGCAACCGGGTGAAGACCAGATAGCCCAGGAGGAGGCTCACCAAGAGGGTGAGGGGGCCCCCAGGGCGAAGAGGGGAAGGGCGAGATCCGGCCACCCCGCCACCTTCAGGCTGGCCAGGCCGAAGAGGAGGAAGGCCAAGGGGAAGGTGGCGTAAAGCTGGGAGAGCAGGGGGTGGTGGAGCTCCTGCCAGACCTGGCCGGGGTGGCGGAGAAGCTTTCCCAGGAAGAAGGCCAGGCTTAGGGCAAAGAGGAGGCCGGTGAGGGTGTAGGCTCCCAGGGCCAGGGCGGGGAGGCCAAAGCCTTAAGGGCCAGGGCTACCCCGCTTCCCCCCATGACGGCGGCGAACCAGGCGGGGTTGAAGAACCGGACGCTCATGGGGCCCATTTTGGGATACCTGGGTGGGGTAGGTCAATGCCCCCGGAAATGCTCCACGGTGAGGCGGATCCCCTCCCCGAAGCCCACCTCGGGCCGCCAGCCGTGGGCCATGAGCTTCAGGGGGGAGAGGACGCTCCTTTCCAGGTCCCCGGGGCGCGGGGGGGCGTGGACCACCTCCGGGGTCTTAAGGGCGGCCTCGGCCACGGTCTTTAGGACCTCCGAGGTGGTGTGCCCCTCCCCGGTGCCCACGTTGTAGACCCTTCCAGGGAGAGGAGGGCGAGGGCGTGGGCCCGGGCCACGTCCTTCACGTAGACGTAGTCCCGCACGCACCCCTCGTCCCCCGGGGTCTTCCGGGCGTAGAGGGTCACGGGTTCCCCCTTAAGCACCCGCTCGGCGAAGATGGCCACCACCCCCGCCTCCCCGTGGGGGTCCTGCCTGGGCCCGTAGACGTTCCCGTAGCGCAGGGAGACCCACCTGAGCCCGTAGCTCTGCCCGTAGACGGCCAGGTAGTGCTCAAAGGCCGCCTTGCTGGCGGCGTAGGGGCTTTTGGGGCGGGGGGGCCAGGTCTCCTCGGCCCTCTCCCCCTCGGGCACCTCCCGTAGATGGCCCCGCCCGTGGAGGCGAAGACGAGCTTTTCCACGCCGAACTTCCGGCAGGCCTCCAGGAGGTTCATCCCCCCCAGGAGGTTCACCTCAAAGTCCAGGAGAGGGTTTTCCACGCTCACCTTCACCGAGGCCTGGGCCGCCTGGTGGGAGACGTGGGTAGGGCGGAACTCCCGGAAGACCCCCTCCACTCCCTCCTTGTCCCTTAGGTCCACCTGGAAGAGGGGGACGCCCTCGGGCACGTTCTCCCGCTTGCCCGTGGCCAGGTTGTCCAGGACCGCCACCTCCATCCCCCGGGCGAGGAGGTCCTCCACGATGTGGCTTCCGATGAAACCGGCGCCGCCTGTGACCAGAACGCGCATAGAAACCCCCGGGCCGAAGCCCGGGGGTAGTGTACCAAAGCGTTACCCTGGGCCTAGGCGATCTTGACCTCCGGTTCGTTGCCAGGCCTCCACTTGATGGTGCAGCCGATGGCGGGGGCCTCCTTGAGGGGGGGCTCCTGGCCCTGGAGGAGGGCCTCTATGGCCACCTCGAGGTCGTGGCTTCGCACCTCCTCCGGGAACTTGGGGCTGTCGTTCACCCGGCCGTGGTAGCGCAGAAGCCGCCTCTCGTCAAAGAGGAAGACCTCGGGGGTGCGCAGGGCCGGTAGGCCTTGGCCACCTCCTGGCTCTCGTCCAGGAGGTAAGGGAAGAAGATGCCATGTTCCTCGGCGAAGGCCACCATCTTCTCGGGGCTGTCCTCGGGGTACTTCTCGTAGTCGTTGGGGTTGATGCCCACGAAGGCCACCTTGCCCCGGTACCTCTCCGCCAGGGCCACCAGCTCCCGGATGGAGCCCTTCACGTAGGGGCAGTGGTTGCACATGAAGACCACGGCCAGGAGAGGCTCCTGGAACTGGGAGAGCCGGTACCGCCCCCCCCTCGGGTCGGGGAGCTCGGCGTCGATGAGGGGGCTTTCCAGGGGAAGCTCGGGGTACTGGAGCATGGGCCCAGGATACCAGGGAGGTTTTCCTCAGGACAAGGGCCCCGGGAAGGTTCGGGTATCCTGGTCCCGTGGCGGGGCTCACCTCGGAAGAGGCCGGGAGAAGGCTTAGGGAGCACGGCTCAACGCCCTTCCCGAGCGTCCGCCCGAGCCCTTTTTCCGCAAGTTCTTCCGCCAGTTCCAAAGCCCCCTCATCCACGTCCTCCTCTTCGCCCTCCTGGTGGACCTCCTCCTCTGGCTTTATGAGGGCGCGGGGCGTGCCCTTGGAGTCCTTGGCCATCCTGGCCATCCTGCTCCTCAACGCCCTCCTTGGCGCCTTCCAGGAGAAGCGCTCCGAGGAGGCCTTAAGGAGGCTCAAAGCCCTGGCCGAGCCCCTGGCCTGGTCCTGAGGGACGGGGAGTTCCGCCGCCTGCGCCCGGGAGATCGTCCCGGGGGACGTGGTGCGCCTCGAGGCCGGGGACCGGATTCCCGCAGACGGCCGCCTCCTGGAGGCCAGCGGGGTCCTCTTGGACGAGAGCCTCCTCACCGGGGAAAGCGTCCCCGTGGAGAAGAACCCGGGGGACGAGGTCTTCGCCGGGACCCTCCTCGCCCGGGGCCGGGCCCTTCTGGAGGTGACCCGCACGGGGCTGGAAAGCGCCATGGGCCGGATCGCCCGCCTCCTCGCCGGGATGGAGGAGGAGAAGACCCCCCTGGAGCGCCGCCTTCACGCCTTCGGGCACCGGGTGGCCCGCCTTGTCCTCCTTCTGGCCCTGGCCCTCCTCCTCCTGGGCTTTCTGGTGGAGGGATTTTCCGCCAGGGTGCTCCTCTTCGCCGTGGCCCTGGCGGTGGCCGCCGTCCCCGAGGGGCTTCCCGCCGTCCTTACCTTGGCCCTGGCCCTGGGGGTGGAGAGGATGGCCCGCCGCAAGGCGGTGGTGCGGCGCCTTGCGGCGGTGGAGGCCTTGGGGAGCGTCACCGTCATCGCCACCGACAAAACCGGCACCCTCACGGAAAACCGCATGGAGGTCCAGGCGCTCCAAAGCCCAGACCCCCACCGGGCCCTTCTCGCCCTGGTCCTCTGCAACGACGCCGACCTCGCCACGGGGGCGGGGGATCCGCTGGAGCTCGGCCTCCTCCGCTACGCCAGCCGCTTCCTGGACCCCGAGGAGGTGCGGCGGGAAAACCCCCGCCTCTCCGAGCGCCCCTTTGACAGCGCCTGGAAGTTCATGCGGGTCACCACCCCCCTGGGGAGCTTCCTCAAGGGGGCCCCGGAGGCCCTCATCCCCCGTCTGGCCCTTCCCCAAGGGGAGAAGGCCAGGCTTCTTGAGGAGGCCGAGGCCCACGCCGCCAGGGGCTTTCGCGTCCTGGCCCTGGCCTTCGGGAAGGGGGAGCGGGAAGAGGGTCTGGAGTTTTTGGGCCTGGTCCTCCTCCTGGACCCGCCCCGTCCCGAGGTGCCCGAGGCCGTGTCCAGGGTCTTGAAGGCGGGGGTCAGGGTGGTGATGGTCACCGGGGACCACCCGGCCACCGCCCTGGCCATCGCCCGAAGGGTGGGGATCCCGGCGGAGGTGGTGGCCACGGGGGAGGAGATCGGAGAGCTTTCCGAGGAGGAGCTTCTTGAGGTGGATGTTTTCGCCCGGGTCCGCCCGGAGGACAAGCTCCGCATCGTGGAGGCCTGCAGAAGGCGGGGGAGGTGGTGGCCATGACCGGGGACGGGGTGAACGACGCCCCGGCTCAAGCGGGCGGACGTGGGCGTGGCCATGGGGGTAAGGGGCTCGGACGTGGCCCGGGAGGTGGCGGACCTGGTGCTTCTGGACGACAACTTCGCCACCATCGTGGCCGCCATAGAGGAGGGGCGGAGCATCTACGAGAACATCCAGAAGTTCCTGCGCTTCCTCTTCTCCACCAACCTCTCAGAGGTGCTGGTGGTGGCCCTGGGGATGGCCTTCGCCGCCCTCTTGGGCCTCCGCCACGAGGCCGGTCACCTTCTCCTCCCCCTCACCGCCGTGCAGATCCTCTGGATCAACCTGGTCACCGACGGGCTTCCCGCCTTGGCCCTGGCCCTGGACCGGAACCCGGGGGTCCTCTCGCGTCCTCCCAGGCCCAGGGAGAGCCCCCTTCTGGACCCCCCCTCGGTGCGCTTCATCCTCCTCACCGGGAGCGTGAAGGCGGGGATGGCCCTCCTCCTCCTCGCCCTCCTTCCGGGCCTGGTGGGCCTCGAGGGGGCCCAGAGCGCCACCTTCCACTTCATGGCCATAGGCCAGCTCTTCTTCGCCTACGCCGCCCGGCACACCCACCTCACCCCTCTCCCCAACCCCTACCTGCACGGGGCGGTGGCCCTGGGGGTGGCGGTCCAGGTCCTGGTGGGCACCCTGTTCCCCGGGGCCCTGGAGGCCGCCCCCCTCCCCTTGGGGGCCTGGCTCCTGGTGCTCCTGGCGGCCCTTGGGGCCTGGGGCTTGGCGGAGGGCGTGGATCGGGTAGTCTGGCGCAAGGAGGGAAGATGAAGGAACTCACGGCCAAGGAGGTGATGGTGAGCCCGCGGTGTGGGGAAGCTCGCCGTCCTCTCCTGGGACACCCTGGTGGGCCTCCTTTGGCTTTACGCCCTGCGGTAGGGCACCAGGAGCAGGGGCTTGGGGCTCCTGCGGGCCACCTCCCGGGCCACGCTCCCCAGGAGGAGCCGGTCCAGCCCCGTGCGCCCGTGGGTGCCCAGGACCAGGAGGTCGTGCTTCTCCGCTTCCTTCAGGATGACCTCCGCCGCCAGGCCCTCCAGGAGGTGGGCCTCAAAGGGCACCCCCATCTCCTCGGCCAGGCGCGTGCCCCGGTCCAGGGCGGCCAGGCCCGCTTCGCGCAGGTCTTCCAGAAGCTCCCGGTAGTAGGGGAGGGTTTCGGGGCCCAGAAGAAGCCTCGGGCCCAGGGTTCCAGGACGTGGAGGAAGGCCACCCTGGCCTTCAGGGCCTGGGCCAGGCGGAGGCCCTCCCGCACCCCCGCCTCCGCCGCCTCGCTCCCGTCGGTGGGTAGGAGGATGGACCGGTACATCCCTCACCCCTCTATGACCACGGGCAGGATCATGGGGTCGCGGCCCGTGGCCTTCTTCAGGAACTTCTTCACCGGGTAGTAGATATCGTCCCGGATGCGCTCCAGGGGCTTCTTCTCCCGGAGGCCTTGGAGGAGGGCCTCGAGGGCCATGCGCCGCACCTCCCCAAGGAGCTTCTCCCCCGCCTTGACGAAGCCCCGGGAGATGACCTCCACCACGGGCTCCTCGTCCGCCAGGGCGGTGATCACCACCAGGCCCTCCTCGGCCATGTGGCGGCGGTCGGCCAGGATCTCCTCGGTGATGTCCCCCACCCCCAGGCCGTCCACGTAGAGCACCCCGTGGGGCACCTCCCCCACCTTCTCAAAGGTCTCCCGGGTGAGGCGGTAAAGGGCTCCGTTCTCCCCGATGAGGGTCTTCTCCGGGGGGCGGCTCATGGCCTCGGCCAGCCACTTGAAGTTCACCTGGTGCCGCACCTCCCGTGCCAGGGGAGGAAGAAGCGGGGGGTGGTGAGGTTGAGGATGAGCTTGAGCTCCTCTTGGGAGGCGTGGCCCGAGGCGTGGACCTTGTAGGTGGGCGGGTAGAGGACGTAGGCCCCCAGGGCATAAAGGCGGTTGATGACCCGGTTCACCGCCTCCTCGTTCCCGGGGATGGGGCTACTGGAGAGGATCACCGTGTCCCCCGGCTTGATGGCCATCTTGGCGTGCCCCTCAAAGGCCAGGCGGTGGAGGACGGACATGGGCTGGCCCTGGCTCCCCGTGGCAGGATGAGGACCTGGTGGTCGGGGAGGTCCATGACCTCCTCCAGGGTGTAGAGGCGGTCCTTTACCTTGAGGTAGCCGAGCTCCAGGGCGATGCGGCTGAACTTCAGCATGCTCCGCCCCTCCATGGCCACCTTGCGCCCGTACTTCTCCGCCGCCAGATCACCGCCTGGATGCGGTGGATGTGGCTGGCGAAGGTGGTGACGAAGACCCGCCCGGGGGCGCGCCCGATGACCCGGTCCAGCTCCTTGGCGATCTCCGCTTCGCTTGGGGTGTAGCCCGGCCTTTCGGCGTTGGTGGCGTCGGCGATGAGGAGCAGAACCCCTTCCGCCCCCGCCTGGGCCACCTTGGCCAGGTGGGAGACCTTCCCGTCAATGGGGGTGGGGTCCAGCTTGAAGTCCCCGGTGTGGACGACGGTGCCGATGGGGGTGCGGATCACCACCCCGGAGTTGTCGGGGATGGAATGGGTCATCCGGAATAGATCCAAGGTGAAGTACCGCCCCACCTGGATGCGGTCGTCGGGGGAGATCTCCTTGAGGTGGAAATGCCCCGGCCTCAGGCCGAACTCCTCCAGCTTTCCCCGGAGAAGCCCCAGGGTGAGCCGGGCCCCGTAGATGGGCACCTGGCTCTCCTTGCCGAAGACCATGGGGAGGAGGAAGGGAAGCCCTCCGATGTGGTCCTCGTGGCCGTGGGTGAGGACCCAGGCCTTGATCTGGTGGCGGTGCTCCATGAGGAAGTCCACCCGGGGGATGAGGAGGTCCACTCCCGGCATCCCCTCCTCGGGGAAGGCCAGTCCCCCGTCCAGGACGAAGATCTCGTCCCGGTAGCGGAAGGCGGTGATGTTCTTGCCGATCTCCCCCATCCCCCCAAGGGGATGATCTCTAGGGCCTCCTGGCCTCCCCCTGGGGCGGGGCCTCCGGCGGCCGGCGGCGCCGCCTCTTCCTGGGTTTGCGCTCTGGGTTTTCCATGGGTCTCCTTCCTCCCGGACGCGCCGGGACGCTTCCTAAACCATAGGGCTTCCCCTTGGGCTAGCGCCGCCTCGGGGGGATCTTGCCTTCCAGCTCGGGGCGGATCAGGTCAATCTTGCCCTTCTCGTCAATGCGGTGGACCTTGACCTTGATCACGTCCCCCACCTTGAGGTGGTCCTCCACCCGCTCCACCCGGCCTGGGGCGATCTGGCTGATGTGGAGGAGCCCCTCCGTGCCGGGGAAGAGGCTGATGAAGGCGCCGAAGGGGGTGATCTTGGTGACGGTGCCCTCGTAGACCTCGCCCACCTTGGCCTCGCGGGTGAGGTCCTCTATGCGCCTCTTGGCCTTCTCTGCGGCCTCGAGGTCGCTGGAGTAGATGCGCACCGTCCCGTCTTCCTCTATGTCCACCTCCACCCCGATTTCCTCCAAAGCCCGCACGTTCTTGCCCCCGGGGCCGATGACCAGGCCGATCTTCTCCACGGGGACCTTGAGGGTGAGGATCCTGGGGGCGAAGGGCTTGAGCCCGGGGCGGGGGGCGGGGAGGACGGCCTCCATCAGGTCCAGGATCTTAAGCCTGGCCTCCCGGGCCTGAAGGAGGGCCTCCTTGAGCACCTCCCGGGGAAGGCCCCCCACCTTGTTGTCCATCTGCAGGGCGGTGACCCCCTTGCGGTCCCCGCCACCTTGAAGTCCATGTCGCCCAGGGCGTCCTCGAGGCCCAGGATGTCCGTGAGGATCACCGCCCGGTCCTCCTCCCACACCAGCCCCATGGCCACCCCGGCCACGGGGGCCCGGATGGGCACCCCGGCGTCCATGAGGGCCAGGCACCCGGCGCAGACCGTGGCCATGGAGCTACTGCCGTTGGACTCCAGGACATCCCCCACCACCCGGATGGTGTAGGGGAAGGCCTCCTGGGGGGGGAGCACCGCCTTGAGGGCCCGCTTGGCCAGATTTCCGTGGCCCACCTCCCGGCGGGAAACGCCCCTAAGGCGCTTCACCTCCCCCGTGGAGAAGGGGGGGAAGTTGTAGTGGACCAGGAAGGGGTCGGTCTCGTCAATGCCCAGGTCGTCAATGATCTGCTCGTCCCGGCCCGTGCCCAGGGTGACGGTGCCCAGCACCTGAGTCTCCCCCCGGGTGAAGACGGCGGAGCCGTGGGCCCGGGGCAGGACGTCCACCTCAATCCAGATGGGCCTCAGGTCCTTGGGCCCGCGGCCATCCGCCCGGCGGCCTTCCTCCAGAACGAGCCTGCGGAGCTCCTTCCGCACCACCTCGTCAAAGGCGCTCTCGTAGAGGGGCTTCTTGCCCTCGTCCGGGGCGCCGTCCTCCCCTTTGGGCAGGACCTCGGCCACCAGGGCCTCGGCGAAGGCCGAGAGGGCCCGACTCCTCTCCCCCTTGCTGGCCGTCTGGAGCACCTGGGAGAGCCCCCTTTCCAGGGCCAGGCGGTAGAAGGCCTCCTTTTCCTCCTGGGAGAGGGCTTCGGGCGGGGTCCAGGCCATCTTGGGCTTGGCCAGCTCCCGGGCCATGGCCTCCTGGAGCTCCAGGATGGGCTGCATCTCCCGGTGGGCGAACTCCAGGGCCTGGACCAAAAGCTCCTCGTCCACCTCCTGGCTCCCGCCTCCACCATGAGGATGGCCTCCCGGCTTCCCGCCACCACCAGGTCCAGGGCGCTTTCCTCCAGCTCCTGCAAGGTGGGGTTCAGAACCAGCTGCCCCCCGATGAGCCCCACCCGCACGGCGGCGATGGGCCCCCCCCAGGGGATGTCGGAAAGCAGGAGGGCGGCGCTGGCCGCCGTGGGGCCCAGGATGTCCGGGGGGTTCTTCTGGTCGGCGGAAAGCACCGTGACGATCACCTGGACCTCGTGGCGGAAGCCTTGGGGAAGAGGGGCCTGATGGGCCGGTCCGTCATGCGGGCCGAGAGGATGGCCTTTTCCCCGGGGCGCCCTTCCCGGCGCATGAAGCTCCCGGGAATCTTCCCCACGGCGTAGTGCCGCTCCTCAAACTCCACCGTGAGGGGCAGGAAGTCGGCGGCCACCGGTTCCTCCGAGGCCTGGGCCGTGGCCAAGACTACCGTCTCCCCGTAGCGCACCAGGACCGAGCCTGCGGCCTGCTTGGCGTACTTCCCCGTTTCCAGGACGAGCTTGCGCCCGGCCACCTCGGTCTCGTAGCGGCGGGCCTGGGGTGTGTTGGGCGTGGCTTCTGGCATGGCGTTCCTCAAGGAAAAGGCGGAGCCCTAAGGCCCCGCCCCCGACCTAAACCCCAGTTTACTTCCTGAGCCCCAACTTCTCAACCAGGGCCCGGTAGCGCTCCGGGTCCTCCCGCTCCAAGTAGCGGAGAAGCCTCCGGCGCTGCCCCACCAGCATCAAAAGGCCCCGGTGGGAGTGGTAATCGTGCTTGTGGGCCTTGAGGTGCTCGGAGAGGCGGTTGATGCGCAGGGTGAGCAGGGCCACCTGCACCTCGGTGCTCCCCGTGTCCCCGGGGAAGCGGGCAAACTCCTGGATGATCCGCTGCTTCTCTTCCTTGGTGATCGGCATTTTTACCTCCGTCAGGGGGAAGGCGCTAAGGCCCCTTCCTCCTCAAAGGCGGGCACCCCCCGCCAGACCTAAGCATAGGGAGCCCGGACCCGGCCGTCAACCAGGAAGAGGAGGAGGGCCAAAAGGGCCAGGCCCGCCCCTACCCCGAAGGCCCATGGGCCCCGAAGGCCTGCCAGAGGAGGCCGAAGAGGAGCTTGCCGGGAGGAGGAGAAGGCCCATGAGGGTGTGGTAGAGGCCGATGGCGCTGGCCTTCTCCCCTCGGGGACCAGGGTGGCCAGGTAGGCCCGGCTGGCGCCTTCAAAGGCCGCGGAGTAGAGGCTGTAGAGGAGAAGGAAGGCCACCCCTTGGGCGGGGCTTTGCGCCAGGGCGAAGCCCAGGTAGACCAAGGCGTACAGGCCGTAGCCCAGGGCCACCACCCGCCTCAGGCCCACCCGGTCCGCCAGGCTCCCCAAGGGGTAGGCCAGAAGGGCGTAGGCCAGGTTGTAGAGGGTGTAGGCCAGGGTCACCTGGCTCTCGGAGAGGCCCAGGTCCTTGAGGCGCAGGAGCAAAAAGGCGTTGGAGGAGAGGGCCAGAGTGAAGAGGCCGGAGATCCCAAGAAAGCGGCGGTAGCCCGGGCCCATGCGGGCAAGGCGCAGGGGGGGGAGGGTCTTGGGGGGCCTTAGGGTCTCCCTCAGCCGGAGGAGGAGGAGAAAGGCCAAGAGGGCGGGCACCGCCGAGAGCCAGAACACCCCCCGCACCCCCACCGCGGGCAGAAGGAGGAAGGCCACGAGGGGCCCCAGGGTGGCCCCCAGGGTGTCCAGGCCCCGGTGGAGGCCGTAGGCCCGGCCTAGGGCCTCCCTGGGGACGCTTTCGGCGATCAGGCGTCCCGGGGGGCCGTACGGAGGCCCTTTCCCGTGCGGTCCAGGAAGCGGTAGAGGAGGACGTGCAGGGGGCTTGTGGCCAGGGCGAGG
>BBBL01000025.1 GCA_001311545.1 Thermus kawarayensis JCM 12314
CGGGGTCCTTCCCGGGAAGTGGCGGTACGCCGCCCTGGGCCTCGCCGGGGTGGGCGTGTACGGGTGGACGGGGCTCCTCCTCCCTTGGGGGCCTGGGCGGCGGAGACGGTGGGTCTGGAGAGGGGTGGGCGGTTCCAGGGCATGGACGTTCCCGCCCTGGTGTACGGGGGGGTCCTCCTTCTCCGGAACATGCTCCTGGAGGTGGTGAACGGGTGAGCGGGACGGCCCTTGCCCTCACCGGACTCGCCCTGGTGGCGGGGTACGCCGTCTACCTGGCGTTCACCGTTCTCCGCTACCGGGGTGTCCCCGTTCCCCTCGAGGCGGGCCTCTTCGCCGAGGAGGTTTTGCGGAAGGGGCTCACGGGCTTCCGGGTGCAGGTGGGCCGGAGAAACGGCGTGCGCTACCCGGAGCGGGGCGTCTACCTGACCCGAGCCGTGTACGGGGGGAGAAGCGTCTACCACCTGGCCGTGGCCGTTCACGAGGTGGGGCACGCCCTCCAATGGCGTGAACGGCCCGAGATGGTGCGGGCCGCGCAGGGGGTCCTGACCCTGGCCCTGGGGCTTCTCCTCCTCGGGCTCCTGGTGGGCCCGAGCCCCCTGGGGGCGGCCTTCCTCACCGGGGGATATGGCTTCTTCCTCGCGAGCCTCCCCCTGGAAGTGGACGCCAACCGGCGGGGCCTCAAGGTCCTGCCCCCGGAGTGGAGGGAAGGGGCGAGGAGGGTGATGGTCGCCCTCACGGCCTCCTACGTGGCGGTGCCCTTGGGGGGGCTTCTGGTGGCCGTGGGGTTCCTCGTGGGGTGGTCTTAGCTACACGACATCCCCCTTACTCCTCTTGTGTAGCTAAGACAGGCCCAGCCCAAAACCCCGGAGCTTTGCACCCCGGGGTGCCATGGAAGAGAAGGCTTGGCCTTCCAAGGTCAGTATATCACGCCTGGGCCTTCCTCGGAGGGAGAACAGCGGCGTCCACAGTGCCGTCCTCCTTCTCCTGGATGGCTAGGACGGCCCCCTCCTTGGCCGCCTCCTTGAAGGCGGCAAGCCAGGCGTGGGTCCTTGGAGCGTCCCGGAGGTCCACGTCCAGGTAGGGGCCGAGGACGGGATCCTCGCCGATGACCATGCGGACCCGCTCCTCCTCCCCCTCCTGCTTGGCCACGGCCAGGAAGAAGCCCGCCAGGTTCTCCAGGTAGGCCCGGCCCTGCCCCTTGGGCCTCGCGTACTCGCGGAAGGCTTCGGCGAGCATGGCCCAAGTATAACACAGAGCTACCTCGTTGCCTAAAAGCGGCTTTAGTGATAACATTAGATTGCCATGGGAGAGAAGGTGCTGATCTTCAAGGACATGCGGCAGCAGGAGGCTTTCCGTAAGGCGCTGGAGAAGGCCAGCTTC
This sequence comes from Thermus kawarayensis JCM 12314, assembly GCA_001311545.1. Next base: position 1,381 of record BBBL01000025.1, read on the forward strand.
GAAGCGGACATCCGCCACGACAACGGCTGGCCCAAGCCAGCCCTTCGGGTGCGGGGGGTGAATCCCTCGCACATCCTGGCCGCGAGCTTCTGGGCAGGCTTTGAGCCCGAGGCGGTGCTGTAGGCCTTCCGACCTTGCCTTGCCCTGGAAGGACGCCCTTATCCTTCCGGGGTTTCTTGTTGTGGCACGGGGAGCGCCTGAGGGAGTACCCTGGGGTCAAGAGCTTTTGGGGGTTGGAGATGCTTCGGGAACAGAACAAGCTATTGGCGAGGCAGGCGGTGGGGGAAGTTCTCCGTAGCCGTCTCTTCTGGCTCATGGTGGCCGGAGGGGTGGTCCTGGACCTTGCCCGGGGGGGCACCTGGCTCCTCTACCTGGCCGGGGCGGCCTTGCTCTTCCTCCTCGTCCTGGGGACCTTCTTCTCCAGGCCCCACCTGTTCCTCCCCCCGGACCCGGAGTGGTGGACCTACTGGGAGACCCGCAAGCTCCGGGAAGAGGTGCGCCGGCTGAGGCGGGGGAGGTAAAACCTTTCGGCCCCCGGCGGAGGGCCAGGGGCCTACTCGGTGGAGGTACAAAACGACCAACCGTACGGCTCAGGTAGGTCGGCACCTCTATTCTAGGACAAGGGGATAGCTCCCCGCAAGAGGGTAACCATATTGTGTTGCCACCCAACCCTCAACGAGGTATGATGGGGGTGGAGGTGGACAATGGACACCGTACGGCTCATGGCGGAAGGCGTCCGGCCTTTGGCCAGCAGGGAGCAGGTCATGAGGGCGTTTATGGCGGGGGACTACGAGGCGCTGGGGCGGCACTTCTACGCCCTGGCCCTCAAGGAGGGCTTCTCCCGCTTCCACCTCCTCGGGGACGAGGCGCTGGACCTCGCCCAGGAGGTGGCCCTCAAGGTCCACGCCTCCCTCAAGGCCTGGCGGACGGGCGAGCGGAAGCTCCCCAGCAAGTCCAAGAACCTCACTTTCTGGGTGATGGTGGAGGCCGACCGCGCCGTGCGGGAGTGGTTCTACCGGAACCGGGGAGTGGGGTACACGAACTCCCGGCTTGCGGCCAAGGTCAACCGGGCCGCGAAGGAGCTCCAGGCGGAGCTTGGGCGGGACGCCACGCCCGAGGAAATCGCCCTGAAGCTCCAGGTTCCTGTGGAGGTGGTGGAGGAGGCCTTGGCCATCGCCGAGGCCGAGGCCATCCTCAGCCTGGACGACACCACCGAAGAGGGCACCCGGCTGGAGGAGTTCGTGGGCCACGACCCCTGGGAGCGCGAGGAGGAGCAGGCCCGCGCCTTCGAAGCCCTGGAGGAGGCCATCGAGCGCTACGGCCTCCGGCGGAAGCTGGGCGGGAAGGAGGCGGAGCTTCTGGAGCGCTTCCTGGAGGGGGACGGCTTGGAGGAAGAGGAGCTTGTGGAGCTCGAGGCGGCCCTGAAGCGGGCCGTGGCGAAGGCCGCGGGGTAGGTCAGGCACCCTTTCCCACCCCGGGAGGACCACCTTATCCTTCCGGGGTTTCTTGTGTTGCTAGAAACCTTCAAAGGTCGTAGTATGGGATTGGAGGTGCGCAATGACCAAGGTCAGTGTGCGGAGCCTCTACTTCGCGGCTCAGGCTCAGGCAGGTTCGGTGGAGGAGGCCCTCGAGGCCCTCAGGAAGCTCTGGAAGGAGGACGATACGGTGCGGGAGCTCTTGACCAAGGCGGCGAGGGAGGGCTACGTCCTGGTGGACACCGAGGATGTGCCCACGCCCTTCGTTGCGGCGGTCAGGGTGGCCCTGGCCCGCCTCCGGGAGCGCCTGAAGGAGGAGACGCCCTCCACCCTTGTCGTGAAGGGCGGCACGGGTAAGGAGGAGCGGAAGGCCATGACCTGGGAGAGCCCCGAGGGGGTGAGGTACCGCGTGGAGCTCTACGACCTCGCCCCTAGGGAGGAGCGGCATTGGTGGGCCTACGACAAGCGGGTGGAGGACGCGGCCAAGTGGGTGGAGAAGTTCCTCTCCGGGGTGGAGTACGAGGAGGGCAGGAGCCCCTCGAGGAGGCCCTGGAGTACGAGGATGACCCCCACTTCCGCCGGGAAGACCTCATCCCCGAGGACCTGGAGGCCGAGCTCCGGCTCCTGGGTTGGGACGGCACCTTGAGGAACCTCCAGGCCCTGGTGGACAGCCTCCCCGCCAGGGAGCGGGACTTCGTGGAGGCGGTGCGGTCCATCTCCGCCCTGGTGGACCGCGAGAAGGCCCAGGTGGTGGCCGTGAAGACCCCGGTGGGCTGGGAGGTTAAGGTCTTCTCCAAGCCCGTGCTCAACGCTGTCCTCGCCGTGGGCCTCTTGCAGGAGGCCGTGAGGGAGGAGGGCTGGAGCACCCGGGGCATGCGCCGCCACGTGGAGGCGGTGGCCGAGGTGGACTCCCAGCTGGGGGTCCTGAAGGCCAAGCTCGAGGCCATCGCCATCCTCCGCAAGGCGAAGTACCACCTGGACCAGATGGGGCGGGGCAGGGCGATCGCCGTCTACCGCGACCCTGCCACCGGGGAGCCCGTCTACCGGACCCCCGTCATCGGGTAGACACCCTTAACGGCCCTGGAAGGACCACCTTATCCTTCCGGGGTTTTCTGTTTGGCCCGGACCCGCTCTTCCTCGCTACAATGTTGCCCTACTACTCCCCTCCCCCAGCAAACATGCCCCCATCCGTGTTGCTCGCCCCTGGGAGAATGGCAAAACAAGGTAGCGCTCATCTCGTGAGGGGTACAAAACCGTGTGGCGCTCACTCCAAAGGGATGGCAAAACCTTGTAGTGCGCACCCCTAAGGCCGGGCAAAACGTGGTGGCGCTCACCCTTGGGGGGTGGCAAAACCCCGTGGCGGCCAAGCCGTAGCCCGGGCGCCACCAGGTGGCGAGGTTCGGCGGCTTGGGGCCACAAGGTAGCTTCGCTGACCAAGGTAGCTTCGCTGGCCCCGGAGAGGCCTTGACACACCTGTGCCACCGGTTGTGCCACCGGTTGTGCGAGGTAGGGGACAAGAGCTTGGGGCTTTCGCCCACAAGGTAGCTTCGCTGACCGAGGCCGGGTATGCGGGTCAAGAGGGGGAACTTTCTCACGGCGCTCGGGGATCGGAGGGCCGTCGTGGTGGCCCCCACGAACGGGGTGCTCACCCCCCGGGGCCTGGTCATGGGGGCGGGAGCGGCTAAGGCCCTGGCGGAGGCCGAGCCCCGGCTCCCCGCCCTCTTCGCCGAGGCCGTCAGGCGGGAGGGAACCTTCCGGAACGGGGTCTACCTCTACGGCTTCGTGGCCGTGGAGGTAGGAGGAAGGCTCTACGGGGCCTTCCAGACCAAGGGGCACTGGAGGAATCCAGCGGACCTTGGCCTCGTTCGCCAGGCCGCCTCGAGGCTCCGGCAGTTCCTGGAGGAGCACCCGGGCCTCAAGGTAGCTTCGCTGACCGAGGCCCACCTCGCCTTCCCCGGCATCGGCCTCGGGGGGCTCAGGCCCGAGGAGGTCCTCGAGGCCATGGAGGAGGCCCTGGGCCAGGTGGGTGCCCGGGTGGTCCTCTACCGCTTGTGAGCGGGGGGGCCTTCCGGCCCCTCAGGGGAGGCCGTTATGGAAGCGCTAAAGCGGTTTGCCCGGCTGAGCGGGAGCTTCGCCGTGGTCTTCGACCGGGGGGAGCCCGTGCGGGTGGTGGGCAGGCCCCGCCCCCAGGACCACCCCTTCCTCATGGAGCTCGCGGAGGAGGTGATAGAGGCCTTTGCTCCGGGTAAGAGCGGCCTCGTCCTGGTGAGCCCGGAACGGGTGCGGGTGGCGTACAGGGAGGAGGGCCTGGGGGCCTAGCGGCCCCACGGCCAGGGGCAGGAGGTGCAAGATGGTCGCGCTCCTGCCCAACACGGACGGCGTTCCCAAGGCCAGGCTCTCGGACCGGGCCCTGGAAGGTCTCATCCGGCGGCACGGGGCCTATGTCCACCCCCGGCTGGTGGCGGACGGGTGGGTGGACCTGGAGGCCCTCGAGGCCCTGGGCCACGTGGAGGTCCTGGAGGTCCACCCCCTTCCGGGGGAGCAGGTCCTCGTGCCTACCAGGACCGGGTGGGCGGTGCTGGAGGTGGCTTAGGGCCAGGGGGGGGCCGGATGGCCCCCCTCGTTCCGGGGTGGCCAAGTGGGTCAAGAGGATGAGCTCCCGTTGGGAGCGCCGTCAAGCAAAGCGCCTTCTGAGGGAGGTCTTGTGATCCGGGTCAGGAAGCACCTGGAGGAGATGGCCCAGGCGGCCAGGGCCCTCGCCCTCTACGCCGAAGACCTCCACGCCTTCCTCTCCGAGCGCCCCCTGGAGGCGGAGCGGGTGGCCCGGGAGGTGAAGGAGGCGGTGGGGGAGCTCAGGGGGCTGGTCTCCCGGCTCTACGCCCTCGAGGCCAGGGTCAGGGCCTCCCACGAGGACAACTCGGCGGCGGCGCTGAGGGAGCTCTTCGGGGAGGTCTGATATGGGACACACGCACTACTGGTACCTGAGGACAGCCGGCAGGGAGGCGGTGGAGAAGAGGCTCGGGACCATCCTTGAGGACTTCGCCCGGCTCCTTCCCCACCTTCCTCCCCTGGCGGGGCCGGACGGGACGGGGGGGTCAGTCCTCTACCCTCCCCAAATCGCCTTCAACGGCCCCGCCCCGGAGGACTACGAGAGCTTCGTCTTCCCCTGGTGGAGGAGAGGGAGTGGTCCTTCGGGTTTTGCAAGACGGGGTTCGCCTGGGAGGAGAAGCGCCCCTACGACCTCGCCGTCCGAGTCTTCCTCCTCTTGGCGAAGCTCCACCTGGGGGACCTCATCCGGGTGGCCTCGGACGCTCCCCTCGCCGACTGGGCCGAGGCCGCCCTCCTGGTGGAGGAGGCGCTCGCCCTCCCCGTGGACCTCTACGGGCTCCTCGGGGTGCGGCTCCTGGAGGTGGAGGACGGCAGGAGGCGGCGCTTCCTCCTGGAGCGGTGGAGCCCGGACGACACCGGGCTTGGCGATTGGCTCCAGGCCCGGGAGCGCCTGGACCGGGAAGGCCTCCTCCTCTGGCCCTTCCGGGGACCGTACCGGGTCTTGGGGGAAGTTCACCTCCCCCAGGAGGAGCTTCCCAATCTCTGGGCCAGGGAGGGGTTCTACAGGCGGTGAGGAGGGGCCCTCAGGGCAGGGGGGCCTTCCGGCCCCTCGAGGGGGGACGGAAAGGAGAAGAGGTGGTGCAGATGGCGCAGATGGTCTGGGGTAGGGGGCCCGGGGAGGAAAGGGGCTTGTCTTAGCTACACGCTTGCCCCTTTCCTCCCCCCGTGTAGCTAAGACCGAACCGGGAAGCCCTAGAGGACCAGGGGGCCTAGCGGCCCCACGGGAAGAGAACGGGAGGTGAGGGATGAAAGGTGGCTGTTGGGACGCCTCCGCCTTCGCCGAGGAGGCCCAGGCGGTCCTCGAGGACTGGCTCAAGGGGCTCCTCACGGACCGGGAGGCCCTGGAGGCCATCCTCCAGGCCGCCCAGGAGAACAACTTCTCCCCGGAGGTAGGGGAGAAGGACCAGGGGGCCTAGCGGCCCCACGGGAAGAGGTGAAGGAGGTGAAGGATGAACGACCTCAGGCTCACCCCCGAGCAGGCCGTGGCCCTCCTCAACCTCCTCCAGGCGGAGGAGGACTACGAGGGGGAGCTTTCCCGGCCACTTGAAGAGGTGAAGGAGGCTTTGAAGGTCTGGCTCAAGGAGGAGGGGCTTAGGAAGAGCCCCACGGGGAGCTACTACCTGGTCAGGCGCTAAAGGGCAGGGGGGGCTTTAGCCCCCCCGTAGGCCCGGTGAAAGGAGGAAGGATGAAGGCGATTCTGAAGGCGTACCTGGCGAGGAAGCCCGAGCTGGTCTACACCAATCAGGGCGTGGCCATCTGGAAGACCTCCGTGGCGGTCCAGGGGCGGCGGAAGGAGGACGAGACGGTCTTCGTTGAGGTCCTGGCCTTGGGCGGCCTCGCCGAGGCCTTGGCGGAGGTGGACCCGCCCAAGGGGACCTACGCCCACCTGGAGGGGAGGCTCCAGACGGAGACCTACGAGGGGAAGGACGGCAAGAGGACCCGGCTCACCCTGGTCCTGGACGACTTCGCTTTCCTGGTGCGGCCCAAGAAGGCGGAGGAGAAAGCGGAAGGGGCGGAGGGAACGCCGAGCGAGGACCTGTTCTAGAGGGCAGGGGGGCCAAAGCCCCCCCTAAAGCCCCGTGGAGGTGATGGAATGAACTATTCGGCCTACGCGTGCGCCCTTCTGGGCAAGAAGGCCCTGGAGCGGGAGCGGGTCCTGGAGCTTCTAGAGGAAATCCCCGACCTTCCCGAGCGGGCCGAGGTCAACCTGGAGGACGGGTACCTCTTCCTTGAGCTCGCCGAGCCCCGGGAGGAGGAAGTCTGGGCTCTGGCGTCTGTCCTCGAGCCTTCGTCCTGGAGGCGGGGCCGGACTCCGGCGGCCCCGGGTGGGCGGGGACGAGGGAGGCCAGCGTGGAGCTCATCCCCCAAAACCTCCCGGCTAGCCCGCATGTACGAGCCTGGCGGCGGGAGAGCGAGCCCGTGGGGGAGGAGGCCTTGAAGGCTTTCCTAGCCCTTCTGAGGGAGGCGGAGAGGGAGGTGGCTTAGGCAGGGGGGCGGGTGCCCGCCCCCTCGGGCCACAGACGAGATGGTGCGGGTGAAAAGCGCGAGGACGGTGGCGTGCTCCCTGTGCGGGGGAGAGGGCTTCGTCCACACGGAGTGGTTCGGCCTCCAGCCCCTCCCCTGGAGCGCCACGGAGTGCCCTGTGTGCGAGGGGCTTGGCCGGGTGCAGGAGGTGCTGGAGGAGGTGTGTGGCCCCGAGCTTCCCGGAACGGGCGCGGGATGGAGCTCCTCACGGCATGGGTGCGGGCCTACCGGGAGGCGAGGCGGCGGGGCCTCTCCCCCGAGGAGGCCAGGGAGGCGGCGGACGAAGAGATTGGCTACGAGGAGCTTCCCTTCTGAGGGCCTGGGGGCCGCAAGGCCCCTCGGGAATGGGCGAAGGAGGTAAGCGATGCCTCTCAAGGAAAAGCTCTTCCAGACCCTGGGCAAGCTGGAGAAGGCCAAGGCGCTCCTCGGAAGGTCCACCCCGTGGCGGGGATGGACGGGCTTTTCGTGGTGGAGAGCGAGAGCCAGCCGGGGAAGCGCTACCTCGTGGACCTCGAGGCCGAGACCTGCACCTGCCCGGCCTACGCCCAGGGGAAGACCCGGCCCTGCAAGCACCAGGTGGCCGCGGTCCTCTTCCTCTGGCTTCAGGAGAAGCGGGAGCGGGCCCAGGCCCAGGCCGAGCGGGTGGCGGAGCGCCCGGTGGCCTAGGTCAGCGAAGCCACCTTGTGGGAAGGGGGGAACAGGGGGGCGGGGAGAACCCGCCCCTCGGGCTTCTTCTGGAGGTGAGGATGCGGCGGACTCTGGACAGGCTCATCGGCTTGGCGGCGGTGCTGGTGGGGGTGGGCATCCCCACCCTCCGGTGGATGAGGGGGGAGGTGCCCGTGCCCAGCGAGGGGGCGGGGCTGGTCCTGGCCCTGCTGGTGGTGGCGGGCCTGGTGCTGTTGTGGACCGGGAGGAAGGCGTGAGCCTCCGGGCGAAGCTTCAGGCCCTGGTCCTCGCGGCCATGCGGAAGGACCCCCTGGGCCGGCCCCCGGTGGCTCTGCTGGCCCGGCTCAGGGCGGAGCGGGGGCGCAGGCCCCAGGGGAGGAAAAGGGGATGGTAGAGCTTCTTCTGCTCCTCGCCTTCCTGGTGGGGCCCCTCATCGCCCTCGCCCTCCTGGTGGGGCTCCTGGAGGAGACGGGTCTCATCGCCAGACCCGAAGAGGAAGACCCGGAACGCTACCGGTGGCTCCGGGACCTCTTCGAGGAGGAGGGCTAGGAGGAGATGTCCACAGGCGTCCTTCAAGCCATCCTGGGCGTCCTGGACTTCGCCGTCCTCGCCACGGGGGTCCTGGCCCTGGTCCTGGCCCTCGCCCTCTACCTGGCCTGCAGGGAAGAGGCCCCGTGAGAGGGCCGAGGAGCCTAGGGGAAGAGAGCATGGGGGGCGTTAGCCCCCCAGGAGAAGGCGAAGGAGGTGAAGGATGAAGGTAGCGGAAGCTATAGCCAGGCTCACCCGGCCCCTCACGGCGGAGGAGATTGAGTGGAAGGTCATCGCTAGCAAGAACGGGCAGACCACCATCGCCCCCTTCATCGACGCCCGGGCGGTCATGACCCGGCTGGACGAGGCCTTCGGCCCCTTCGGGTGGCAGGTGCGCTACACCCCGGCCCAGGTGGGAGAGGAGCACGGGGTCATCGCCAGCATCGCCATCAAGAACCCCGAGACCGGGGAGTGGGTGGAGAAGCAAGACGGCTCGGGGGCCACGGACATGGAGCTTCAAGGGGGAATCAGCGGGGCCTCAAGCGGGCGGCGGTGGCCTGGGGCATCGGCAGGGAGCTCTACCGCTACCCCCGGGTGGTGATTGAGGGGGAGCACCGCCACATCCCCTTCAAGGTCCTGGAGAGGCTGAAGGGCCTGCCCGAGGCGGTGGCGGCGGGAAAGCCTCTCCCGGAGGTGATTCGGCTCAACGCCAACGGGGAGACGGTGAAGCGGTAGGCGAGGACGGGCCGGGGGGTGGGAAGAGCCACCCCTCGGCCTCCTTTCGGAGGTGAAGGATGCTCGCGGTGGCGACCCAGGTGGAGACCTCGAGGCTCAAAAGCGCCCTGAAGCGCATGGTGCCTCCCCGGCACGGCATGGACTACGTGAGCTTCGATGGGGCGAGGGTGTGGTCCACGAGCCCGGCGGGGTGGAGGTGGAGGCCCGGGTGGGGGAGGGGAGCTTCCCCCCGTGGCCCTCCCCCGCAAGCCCCTCCTGGAGCTTCTGGAGGGGATGGAAGGGAGGTGGAGCTCTCCCTGGAGAGCGGAAGGCTCCTGGTGCGGGGAGGCTCCCTCCGGGCGGAGCTCCACACCGCCCCTCCCTTCTCCCTGGCCGTCCTGGAGGCGGCGGGGGAGGAGGTCTTCCGGGCGGGAGAGGACTTCCTGGAGGCCTTGAAGAAGGCCTTCGCCCTGGGCAGGGGCCTCCTGAGCTACCAGGCCAAGGTCCTGGTGGAGGTGGAGGAGCCCCGGGCCCGGGTGGTGGCCACGGACGGGTACCGCCTGCACCTCTACACCGTGAACGCGGAAGTCTTCCGTGAAGGCGCCTACCTACTCCCGGCGGGGGTGGAAGAGGCCCTGAGGGGCCTGGAGGGCGGGGCTTCCTTCCACCTGGTCCAGAACGGGAAGGCCCTGGTGGCCGTGGCCGAAAACGGACGGGTAGGCTTCGCCCTGGCGGCGGACGGTTTCCCCGCCTACCGGAACGTGCTTCCCCAGGTGCCCCCCGTGGGCCGGATGCGGGCGGAGAGGAAGGCGCTCCTCGAGGCGCTGAGGCGGGCCCTGGTGGTGGCCGAGTCCCAGAGCCGGG
>BBBL01000026.1 GCA_001311545.1 Thermus kawarayensis JCM 12314
CCTCGGAAGGCCCGTGCACCAGACCCACCTGCAGGTAAAGGCGCAGTGGACGGAGGAGGCGGCGAAGGAAGGAGCGTAGCGGAAAAACCCCCGGGCCTCCACCGTGGCCTGCCGCCGGAGGCCTCCCTGGGCCGCCCAGAGGCCCAGGACCTCCCGCCAGCTCTGGAACTGGTCCCCGGGCCGCCCCATGGCCATGAGCATGGACTGGGCCATCTGCTGCTCCCAGGCCCAGTGCACCCCCTCCAGGTAGCGGGCCACCCGGCTGGTGCCGCGGAGGGGCTGGGCCTTGGAAACCTGCCAGGGGGCCCCCGCCTCCCAGGCCCAAAGCCCCTGGGCGAAGAGGGCAGGAAGCTCCTCGGGAGACCTGGCGCAGAGGTACCCCGGCACTTGCCCAGGCTGGCCGTTCCAGAGGAGGATGGTGCTCGGGTTGCCGCCAAAGGGCGTGGCGATGGACAAGGCCTCCAGGTAGAGCACGTCCCTGCGTAGGACCACCCCCCCCTTGGTGAGCTGGAAGGCGGGGAGGCGGAGGGTCTCGGTCTGGGCCACCACGCTCCCCCGGAAGGTATACCCCTGGGGCACGGGCAGATGGGCCGCCGGAACCCCGAGGAGGGGGTCCAGGATGGCCTCGGTCCGGTAGGGCACCCGGTCTTTGGGGTCCAGGAACTCCAGGGAGCGGAGAAGCCCCCTAAGCTCCCGCCGCTCGTCCTCGGGAAGGTCCTGGGGCAGGTAGCGCTCACGGTGAGAAGGCTCTTGGGGCCGGGAAGGAGTAGGTGGGTGGCCTCATAGCGAAGGCTGGAGAGGGCCCTTTGGACCTGGGGTTCCAAGGCGAAGACGGCAAGCTCCCCCATGGCCCCCTGGGTGAAGGCCATGGGGTAGGCCAGGCCCCGGGCCAGAAGCATGAGGCCCCTCGAGGCCTGCTTGAAGTGGAGGGTGGCCTGCTCCCCGCCTATGCGCCTCGCCTCCTCCAAGAGGGGCCTGACCGCCTCCTTGGGGCTTTTGAGAGGCATGCCCCGCACCAGGACCACGCTCTCCAGGTCAGTAAAGAGGAGGCTCCCCTGGGAGAAGAACACCTTCCACCCCTCGGGCAGGTCCACGGCGAAGCCGTGGAGGCGGTCCACCATCCGCTCGGCCCACGCAGGGCCAAGCCCCAAAAGAACCAGCGCCAAGAAGGCCAGCTTCCTCATCCCCTTCCCTCCTCCCAAAGCCTCCGGAACTCGGGGTCCAGGGGGTTGTACCGCCCCCCACCCCCCCGCAGGCGCACCATGTCGTAGGGGAAAGACAAAAGCCACCAGAGGGCAAGGCCAAATCCCAGGGCCAAGAGGGCGGTTCCCAGGCCCTCGGCGAGGGAGAAGAGGAGGAGCCCCACCCCCGCCAGGGCCAGGGCCCCGTAGATCCGCCGGAAGTGCCGCCGGTAGACCCCCAGGGCCCAGGCGTGCACCCCCTCGGCCTCCCGGGGTGGGTAAAGACCCCCCAGGAACCAGACCCGGCCCCGGTTGAGCAGGAGGTAGCCCTCGAGGCCTTCCACCTCCCGCCAGTCCACCCCCAGGTGGGCCAGGACCCCATCCCAGCCGGGAAGCCCCAGGGGAAGGGGAAGCCTTTCCCCGCCGAAATCCAGCCAGAGCCGCCCCAAGAGGGGGTCAAGCCTCACGCCCTTCAAGGCCCCCCGGGGATAAAACCTGCCCTCGTAACGAAGCCCCTCGGGCTCCAGGGCCACGGCGTACCCCGTGCGGCGGAAGTGCACGGCGAAGGCCCGAGGAGAAGAGCCCCCAGGAGGAGGCTCACAAGCTCCCGCGCCCAAAGCCCGAAGGCCAGGAGGAAAGCCCCAAGGAGGAGGGCCCACCAAAGCCGCCAGCGCGCCCACGCCGGAAAGGCCACCTCTTCCACGGCGCCTCCTACTCCCACCCGATCCAGGCCGCAAAGGCCCGGAGACTCTCCTCAAAAAGGTCCAGGAAAACCCTTATGGCCCCGTCCGCCACCCCGCCCGCCAGGTTCAGGTCGGCCTCCAAAACGTCCCCCTCCTCGTCCAGGTAGGCTCGGGAGAAGCGCTTCTTCCCGTTCCACTCGTTCACCCGCTCCAGGCTGGGGGGGTTGTCCGTGGAAAACCCCGCGTAGAGCTGAAGGCTCTGGCAGCCTCCCTCCCGGCAGTCCAGGAGGAAGAGAAGCGCCCTAAGACCCGCAAGCCGCAGGCGGAAGTAGACCTCCCCTTTCTCCTCCACCCGCTCGTAGCGGTAGGAGCCGGCCTTGAGGAGGGCCTCCATCTCCTCGGGCGTGATCCGGGTGCGCACCCCCTGGGCGAGGGCCGGGACCAGGAGGAGGGCCAGGAGGAAAAGGCGGGCCATCACCGCACCTCCTTCAAGGTGTAGCGGACGCAGGGGTTGGCCTTCTTGGTAAGGTGGGAAACCTGCGCGCCCTGGGCCCTAAGCTGCGCGTCCACCTGGGCCAGGCGCTGGAGGTTCTGCTGGTGGAAGGCCTGCAGGTCCCCCTCAAAGGGCCGGGAGGCGGCGTAGAGCTCGGCCCCCATGGGGTGCAGGAAGACGGCCACCATCCCCCTCATAGGGCATCTCCTGCATCCTCTGAAACCCCGTGGGGACGGGAAAGCGCATCCCCAGGGCCGGGTTCTGGTACATCTGGCTCTGCAACGACCCCTGCCCCTGGGTCCCGGCACGGGACCGAACTGCGCCAGGCAACCCAGACCAGCCAGCCAACCACTCCTGCCGCCTTCCTCATGGAGCACCTCCCCTAGGGCGCGGACCCAAGCCGCCTTCATACCGCCTCCCACCTACCCGAGGGGCCCGGGGGAAGGACAGAGCCTCTGCCCCACGCCCTACCTCCATGATGGGCCGGGGGGCTTACACGCTCCTTAAACGGCCCCGGGCCGCCCCCGAGAAGGGGCTAAGGCCGAAGGAAAGGGGGCATCAGGCGGCGTGCGCCCTCAGCAACTCGGCGAAGAGGTCCTCTATGCCCCTAAGGTCCAGCACCGCCCCCGTGAGGGGGTCCAGGGCAAGCCCCTGGAGGAGGAGGTCCCGGTCTTTCCGCACAAGCCCTTCCACCCAGAGGGCCTGAACCTCCTGGACCCTCCGGGCCAAGGCTGCGGGCCCGGGGGAAGGGAGCCCCCCTGGGGCAGCACCCTCCCCAGCTTTACCCTCACCGGCACCTCCACGGCGAAGGGCAGGAGTTGGGGAACCGTCCCCTGGTTGTCCAGGGTGGCGTACGCCTCCCCCTCCAAGCCCAGGTAATAAGCCTCCAGGATGCGGCTGGCGTACTCCTGGCTTCGCTCCAGGCCGCCCTGGCCCTCCAGCCAGGCCTCTACCTGCTCCTTGGCCTCCCGCACCCACCGGGAGTGGTGTTTGGCGTAGAAGCCGCTCTCCCCCCCGTACCCAGGACGGGCGTACCGGGCGAGGACGGAGGGAGCCTTGCGAAAGTAGGGCACGTACTCGGAAACGTGTCCGCTGGACTCCGAGGGGAAGAGGCCAAAGACCCTGAGGATCTCAAAGCGCACGGGGTCGCGTTCCCAGTAGAGGGGGTCCTCCGCCAAAGCGCGGAGGCGGGGGTAGAGGTCCTGCCCCTTGTGGGCCAGCTGGACGAAGAAAGAAAGGTGGTTCACCCCCAAGGCCCGGTAGGCCAATTCCTCGGCGGGCACCTGGAGATAAGCGGCCAAGGTCTTGGCTGTCTCCGGCACCGAGTGGCAAAGGCCCAGGGCGGGAAGCCCCCTCCGCAGGAAGTAGGCGGTGACGGGACTCAGGGGGTTCATGTAGTTGAGGAGGAGATCCCCCTGGAAGGCCTCCGCCACCTCCTCCATGAGGGCGTGGAGGCGAAGGAACTTCATGAGCCCCCCGGCCCCAGGGTGTCGCCGATGGTCTGGTCCACCCCGTGGCGGAGGGGAATCTCGTAGTCCTTCCGAATGGCCTCCTCCCCTCCCACATCCGCCACCAGCACCGCTACATGGGCCCCATCCAGGGCCTCCCGCAGGGAAGCACCTCCAGGGAGAAGCCCTTCTCCGGGAATCTATCTAGAAGGTGCTTTCCGAGGCGGACCGTGGGCTCGAGGCGCTGGGGATCAGGGTCCACCAGCCTCAGGACCACCCCCTCCAGGCGGGAAAGGAGGAGGTCCACCATGAGGGTGCGGGCGAACACGGCGCTCCCCGCCCCCACCAAAGCCAGCTTTATCCCCTTCACACCCTCTCTCCCTGTTTCCTTGCCCGGGGAAGCCTGCCTAGGGGCCTCCACGCTGGCCCGAGCCGGCATGGGGTGGTATCACCCCTCCGCCTCCACCACCCGCCCCTCCTTGCGGGCCCTCTCGGCCAAGAAGACCAGGCGGTGGGCCTCCACCGCCTCCTCCAAGGGCGCAATCAGGGAAGGATCCCCCCCTTCCACCGCCCGCACAAAGGCCTCCACAAGCCCCATGTCACCCCCCGCGTGCCCCGTCCGCACCGAAGCCTCCACCTCCGTCTCCAGGTCCACCGTCCACTCCCCACGCAGAAAGTGGAACACCCGGATGCGCCGCCCGTCCCCGTAAAGCTCCCCCTCCGTCCCAAAAAGCCGCGTCTCCCGAAACCGCATCCGGGAAAGCGCCTCCACATGGAGGCTCGCCGTCCGCCCGTCCCCCGTACTCCAAAACCACCACCTGGTGGTCCACCACGTCGTTCCTCCCCAGGTAGACGCACTCCCCGTAGGCCCTCCTCCAAAGCCCGCACCAGGTTCTCCCAGGTGAGGGGAAAGGCCACCACGTCCAAGGGCCACCCCCTCTCCCCCCGCTCGTAGGCCTCCAGGTAGATCCTCCGGGCAGAAAAAGGACAGCCCCTCTCCACCTCCCCAGGGCAGGAAAGGCACCGCTCCGAAGACCCCGGGGGACGGTTCTCGGGACGAAAGTGGTAAAGCCCCCCAAAAGAACTCACCCGCCTCACCTTCCCAGGAAGCAGGAAAAGGAGCCAGTCCAGATCGTGCACGCTCTTCGCCAAAAGAAAAGGACTGGACTCCGCCTCCCTTCGCCAGTTGCCCCGCACAAAGGAGTGGGCGTAGTGCCAGTGCCCCACGGGCTCCAGGTGCTGCACCGAAACCACCTCCCCGATGACCCCCTCCCCCAGCAGGGCCTTGAGCTCCGGGCATAGGGAGTGTAGCGCAGCACGTGGGCCACCGCCACCATCCGCCCCGTGGCCCTGGCCGCCTGGGCCACCCCCTCCACCTCCTCCCAGGTGGAGGCGATGGGCTTCTCCAAAAGAAGGTGGTAGCCCTTCCGCAAAAGGGCCGTGGCCGCTTCCGCGTGTAAGCGGTCCGGCAGGGCCACAATGGCCGCCTCCCCCAGAAGTGGAAGCTCCAAAAGACCCCGCCAGTCCGAAAAGGCACGTTCCCGGGGCACCCCAAACTCCCGCCGAAAAGCCTCCCGGTAGGCCTCCCGCGGTTCCGCCACCGCCACCACCCGGGCCCGCTCCGGGTGGTGGCGGGCGTAGGCCGCCAAGGCGAAACCCCGGCTCCCGGCGCCCACCACCACGAGCCTTACCATAGAGGCTTGCTACTCCTGAGAAGGGCGTTCATGTCGTTCCGGGCCTTCTCTATAGCCTGTCCAGGGGGAGATTGCCCGTCCACGCCAGGTTCATGGCGCTGCTGAGGGCATCCAGCACCTCGGGGAGGTTGTTGAGGTTGCGCACGTCGGCGTGGCGCACCACCATGTCGGGAAGCTGGCGGAAGACCACCTCGGCGTTTTTCCCGGGCAAGGCCTGGAGGTAGGTGCTCCTGTACCTATCGGCCAGGGTGGGCAGGAGTCCCGCCCCGGCCAGCATGCGGTTGGCCTGGACGCTGGTGGTGTACCACTCCACGAGCTTGGCGGCCCCTTCCTTGTTCCGGCTCGAGGCCGGGATCACCAGGGCGTGCACGCTGTAGACCCCCTTGGTTTAAGACCAGGCCGCATGGCGGGCAGGGGGGCGAAGGCCCAGTCCAGGCCGGGGGTTCCCTTCCAGACCTCGGTCATCCACGAACCCAGCACGTAGATGCCCATCTGCCCCGCCTGGAAGAGCTGGTAACCCTGAAGGGTGCTGTCCTGGGGACCGGGAGAAACCTTGTCCACGTAGATGAGATCCAGGAGCTTCTGGGCCGTGTCGCGGAAGGCCTGGTCCAGATTGGCCTCGTAGCGGTCCCCCACCTTCCGGATGAGGCCCGTTCCCCCGTTGGAGTAGTAGAAGGCCATGCCGTACTCGCTGTCTATCTGCAGGTCCATGGCGTTGATGCCCCAGACCTTCTTCCGTCGGGACGGGTGAAGGTGAGGCGTTTGGCCGCCTCCCGGAGCTCCTCAAAGGTCCAGCCCTCCTTGGGAAGGGGCACGCCCCGCTCCTGGAAGAGCTTGCGGTTGATGTACACGGTGACCACCTGGGGCCCAAGGGAACCCCCAGGACCTCACCCCTAACCGTGTAGAGGCCAAGGGCGCCCTTGGGAAGGACCCCCTGGGCCTCCTGGGAGAGGGGGATGGGGGCGAGGGCGCGCTGGGAAGCGTAGAAGGGGAAGTTGTCCAGGTTCATCCACATGACGTCAAAGGTGGCGCCGCCCGCCACCATGGCCGAGGCCTTTTGCCAGTAGGTGCCCCAGGGTACCAGGTTGTAGCTCACGGGTATACCCGTGGCCTCGGTGAAGGCCTTGAGGAGCCGTTCGTCCGCCTTCTGCCGCGTCCCGTCCCAGGTGGCGTACTGCACCTGGGCCAAAGCCAGCGCCAAGCCCACCAAAAGACCCAACATCCTCCGCATGACCCACCTCCTTCAAGGGTTGTGCAGGAAAACCCGGTCCAAGAGGATCACGGAAACGTAGGGAACGAACCCGAACTCCCTGGCCCGCTGGTAGTCGCGGACCAGCAGGTCCTGCTCCTCCGGGAGGGCGTAGTCCATGGCCAGAACCACGAGGCCGCGTTTGGCGAAGGGGAGGACCGGGGAAGGGTCCCCCTCCACGGCCACGTAGCGCCCCGACTTGAAGTCGTACATGCTGGAGAAGTTCTCGTACATCACCGCGTCCAAGGCCTGGGCCGTCTCAGGGAGGAGGCGGAAGCGCGATTTTGAATCAGGATGGCCTTCGGGAACTCCTGGCGGAGCTCTTCACCAAGGCCACCAGGCCTGGGCCCACCTCGGGGAAGACGTCCGCCGTATCCAGGGTGTCCAAGAAGAGGCCGTCAAACCCCCGGTCCAGGTACTCCTTGGCCCTTCCCAAGACCCACTCCTGCCACCCGGGTTGCCGGGCGTCCACAAAGTAGCTGCCCCAGTTGGGGTTCTGCCCAAGGATCCACTCCTTGGGCACCTGGTGCCCCGGCTCGGCCTCCCCGATGGAGAGATAGGCCACCACCTTGACCCCGGCCTTCTTGAGGAGGTTAAGGAGGGCGTCGGGGAGGGTAGGCTGCACGATAGCCAGGTCAAAGTTGACCAGCTTCTCCGCCTCGGCGGGGTCTTTGCCGTAGTAAACGGCGTACGTGACAATCCCCTCCAGGCGGCTTTCTATGGGAGGCTCCTGGCCCAAGGCGGCGGCGATCCTTTCCGCCCAGGAAGCGGGGTCTCCCGGTCGGTCCACGAAAACCAGATAGCCGAAGTTGCTCGGGGAGTGGTAGTCGCCGCCCATGGGCCAGAGGGGGTACTCGGAGGCGGCCTGGTGCTCCCGCCCCACCTTCAGGCCCCAGAAGGCCCCCACGGAGGGAGGAGAGACCTTCAAGGAGGCGAAGGGGATGGCCCACTCCAGCACCCAGGCGTCGGGCCCTATCCGGCTTGCGGTGCGGTACTCCGTGGTGAAGGTGTAGGCCTTGAAGCGCGTGCCCCTGGGGTTGGCGGCCAGGTGCAGGTACTCGGCCGCCTTCAGGTTGGGCTTCAGGAAGACCTCCATGGTGTCGTCCGTCCACCACTCCGGGTGGTCGGCGGGGTTTTGGGCCCGCAGGGTATCGGACCTTTGCTGGAAGATCCCCAGTAAATACAGGTTCTGGTCGTCCCACGCCACGCTGAAGTAGCCCTTGCTGCCCACGGGCTTGGCCGGAAAGGTGTTGGAAAGGATGACCTCATAGCGGGGAAGGCCATCCCACTGGGCCAGGTCTCCCCCGATCTGGATGGTGCGCCTGGCGGCCTGGGCCACGTGGGCGGGGTCCACCTGGGCCATGGCCAGGCCCGCCAACCACAGGACTCCCAACCACTTCCTCATCCTTCACCTCCTATCCCTTAAACCCGGAGAAGATCTCCGGGTTTTGCAGGCGCTTCTGGAAGAACAGGTAGACCAACACGGGGGGCAGGGCCATGAGGGTGGTGCCCGCCATCAGGAGGGGGATGTGCACGGCGTAGTGGTTCTGCACCGCCAGGAGGGCCACGGGAAGCACCATGCGCTCCGGGGAGGAGAGAACCACGCTGGGCCAGATGAAGGCCTGCCAGTGGGCGAGAAAGAGGAGGATCCACAAGACCACCAGGGCCCCCCGGGACAGGGGCAGGACCACGCGGACCAGGGCGGTGAGGGGGGTGCCCCCGTCCACCAGCACGCTCTTCTCGAGGCTCCTGGGAAACGTCTTCAGATACTGGACCAAAACGTAGACGGCGTAGCCGCTGGTGAGGCTCGGAAGGATGTACCCCGCGAAGGTGTCCACGAGCCCCATGGCCCGCACCAGGAGGAAGGTGGGGATGAGGGTGATCTGCCAGGGGAGGAGCATGGAGAGGATGTGCGCTGGAAGAGCCACTCCCGCCCCCGGAAGCTGAGCCTGGAGAGGGCGTAAGCCGCCAAGGAGGCCAGGACCAGGTTGCTGGTGGCCAAAAGCGCCGAGGTCCAGAGGCTGTTCCAGAGGGCCCGCCCCAAGGGGACGGCGGAGAAGAGGCTCTTGTAGTTGTCCAGGGTCCAGCCCTGGGGCCAGAGGGAGGGGGGCCACTGGTAGGCCTCCTCGGGGGTCTTGAAGCCCGTGAGAACCATCCACAAAAAGGGGTAGAGGACCCCCAGGCTCAAGAGGCCGAGGAGGAGGGCGAGCCCCACCTGCTGAAGACGCTCACGCTTCCGCATCCACCAGCCTCCTCTCCAGGCGCCTCTGGATTAGGACCAGGAAGAAGAGCCCCAGGGCCAGCACCCAGGCCATGGCCGTGGCGTAGCCATGCGGAAGTAGCGGAAGGCGGTGGTGTAGATGTAGTAGGCCAGGGTGGTGGAGGCGTCCCCCGGCCCGCCCCGGGTCATAAAGAGGACCGCCTCAAAGAGCTGCACGCTGGCCATGAGGGAGAGCACCGTCACCAGCCCCACGATGGGGAGGACGCCGGGCAGGGTGATGTGGAGAAAGCTGGCCCAGGGCCCGGCCCCATCCACCGCCGCCGCCTCGTAGAGCTCCCGGGGGAGCCGGGAGAGGGCCGCCAGGTAGAAGAGGATGGCGCTCCCCATCCCCTGCCAGGTGCTGAAGACGGCCAGGGTGGGGAGCACGGTCTCCGGCCGGTTCAAGGGGTTGAAAGGGAAGAGGCCCACGAGGGCCTGGACCAAGAGGGCGGTGGCCACCACCCCGGTGACCAGGAAGGTAGAAGACCACGCGGAAGAAGGAGGCCCAGAAGCCCTTGAGGTTGTGGAGGGCCAGGGCGATGGCCAAGGGCAGGGTGACCCCCAGGGGAACAGCCAGGAGGGCGTAGGTGAGGGTCTGGCGGAGGTAGCGGTGGAAGCGCTCGTCCTGGAGGAGGGCGGCGTAGTTGGCTAGCCCCACCCACTCCGGCGTGGACAGACCGGTCCAGGAGGTGAGGGAGAGGAAGAGGCTGGCCCCCACCGGGACCAGGGCGAAGACCGCCACCACCAGGGTGGAGGGGAGGGCGAGGAGGAGGCCAGAGGGGGTCCTGCCGTGCATGGCTAGCCCTAGCCTACCCTCCCAGGGAGGGGGAGCGGGGGCTAGTGAGCGCGAAAAGGGGTAAAACGCGCAAAAACGGGGCGGCCTGTGGGCCGCCCCGGGCCCGAGGGGGTTACTGGGCCATGATGGTGAAGGTCACGGTGGCCGAGTAGGTTCCCACGGCGGGCGAGGAGCTGAAGACCAGCTTCAGTTTCGGAGCGATGGCGTACTTGCCGTTCTGGATGCCCACCACCACGTCCTGGTCGGTGGTGCCCAGGGTCAGGGCGCTCCCGGTGAAGGCCCAGGTGCCGGGGGTAGTACCGGAACCCCAATCCGGCGGAGTGAAGGGGTTTGGGTACGACTCCTGTTTCTCCAGCACCACAGAGAGGATGGGGCTGGTGGTGGTGGCGCTGGCCACCAGCTTGCGGTTGGTGGCGTAGTTGGTGGAGTAGATGACGGTGGGGTACCAGGCGCAGAAGCGGTCAGCGGAGGAGCAGTAGGTGGTGTTGCTGTAGTCCACGGTGAGGGGAGCCGTGCCGGTGTCAATCTGCACGCTCTCCGTACCCGACACCGTCACCGTGAAGGTCTTGCTGTCCGTGGCGTCGGCCAGGGCCAGGCCCAGGGCCACGCCCACCAGGCCAGGAGCCGAAGAAGCCTTTTCCGCATAAGCACCTCCTATTTGGGGTTTTTCCCCAGGGCTAACCTAACCCCTTTCCCGCAAGGGGCGCAACCCCCCCATCGCGCGAAAGGGGCGTAAAGCGCACTTCACTGGGAGAGGATCACCGCCGTCACCTGGAGGAAGTAGTAGCCGGGGGGGAGAGCCCGGAGGCCCTGGCCTCCAGCTCCAGGGTAAGGGGGAGACTGGCCCGCACGGACCCCACCCCCTGGAGGAGGGTCTGGAAGCCCGGGGACCACCGGGTCCGGCCGCTCACCCCCAGGGTCCCGGGGCCGGAGCCCTGCAGGACCTGGGGGATCCCCG
>BBBL01000027.1 GCA_001311545.1 Thermus kawarayensis JCM 12314
CCCAGGGGGGTGGTCTGGACCCGGAGAGGGCCAAGCCGCCCTGCCCGAGCTTTTGCCCTAAAATGGGGGCATGCTTCTCCTGAGCTTTCTGGCGGTGGCCCTTTCCTGGGCCCTCTTTGCCCTCACCTTCGGCC
This sequence comes from Thermus kawarayensis JCM 12314, assembly GCA_001311545.1. The sequence continues at coordinate 135 of BBBL01000027.1, forward strand.
GGTACCGGCATAGGCCCTCCCTCCACAACGCCCTTTACAGCCTGGGCCTCTTCTTCTTCGCCCTGGCGGTTTCCGCCGAGCTCCTCGCCCGCCTGCAGGGGGGCTGGAGCCCCTTCCTCTACCGCCTCTGGTACCTCACCGGGGCCATGCACGGGGTGACCTTCTTAGGCCTCGGGAGCCTGGCCCTCCTCTACCCCAAGGCGGCCCGTGGGCTTCTTTGGGCGCTAGGCCCCCTCGTCCTCTGGGGCCTTTACCTGGTGGCCTCGGCCCCCTTGGACTTCTCCCGCCTCCCCGAGCCCTACGCCCCTTCCGGGGCTGCCTTCCCGCCCCCCGGCCTCACCTCCCCTAGGCTTTGGACCATCCCCTTCAACCTCCTGGGCACGGCCCTCATGGCGGGGGTGGCCCTCTACACCACCCTCTTCTTCTGGCGGAGGAACCCCTTAAGCCCAGGGCACGGCCCTAGTCTTCCTCTCCGCCCTGGTCCTCGCCTCCACCAGCGCCCTGAACCGCTTCGGGGTGGTGGGCCTGGAGGAGGGGGGCCGGGCTTTAGGGGTGGCGCTCCTTTACCTGGGGGTGGTCCTGGCGGACAAGAGCGTGCAGTATGCGGGTGGGCGCGCTTGACGTGGGCGAGGCCCGGATCGGCCTCGCCGTGGGGGAGGAGGGGGTTCCTTTGGCCTCGGGCCGGGGGTACCTGGTGCGGCGGGGCCTGGAAGAGGACGTGGCGGCCCTCCTGGACTTCGTGCGGCGGGAGGGCCTCAGGAAGCTCGTGGTGGGCCTGCCTCTCCGCACCGACCTCAAGGAGAGCGCCCAGGCCAAGAAAGTCCTCCCCCTGGTGGAGGCCCTGAGGGCGCAAGGGGTGGAGGTGGAACTCTGGGACGAGCGCTACACCACCAGGCTCGCCAAGGAGCGCTTAAAACACGCCCCCAAGCGGCTCCGCCGGGACAAGGGGAAGCTGGACGAGCTCGCCGCCCTGGTGCTTCTGGAGGACTACCTTGCCCGAGGGCTCTAGAAGGTGGCTCTGGCGGGGGGTGGTGGCCCTCTTCCTTACCTTCGCCCTTTTGCTCCTCTACGCCCTCTGGCTTTTGGGCCCCACGGGGAAGGAGGCCCTGGTGCGCATCCCCAGGGGGGCCAAGGGGGCGGAGGTGGCCCGTGTGCTGGAGGAGGCCGGGCTTCTGCGCTCGGGGTACCTTTTTTTCCGCCTACCTGAGGTTTTCCGGCAGGGCCAAGCGCCTGGTCCCCGGGGTCTACCGCTTGAGGGGGGAGGGGGCCTTCCGCCTGGCCCGGGCCTCACGGGCGGGGAGAGGCCCCTAAGCGTCACCCTCACCTTCCCCGAGGGGGAAAGGGCGGTGGACTACGCCCGGAGGCTTTCCCGGGCGGGCCTGGACGGGGAGGGCTTTTTGCGCCTGGCGGAAAGTCCCGGGGACCTTAAGCCCCCTACGTGGAGGGGAGGACCCTCGAGGGCTACCTCTTCCCCGCCACCTACACCTTTGACCTCCTGTCCACCCCTGAAGAGGTGGTGCGCTCCATGCTCCGCCGCTTTGAGGCGGAGCTCACCCCGGTGGTGCGGCGCCTTCTGGAGGAGGAGGGGCTTTCCGTCCACGCCTGGGTCACCCTGGCTCCATCGTCCAGGCCGAGGCGGGAAGCGAAGGGGAGATGCCCTACATCGCCGGGGTCTTCCGGAACCGCCTGGAGCGGGGCATGCCCCTCCAGGCCGACCCCACCGTGGCCTACGCCCTGGGGAAGCGCCTCCCCGAGCTTTCCCGCCCCGGGGGGGACTTCCAGGTGGACTCCCCCTACAACACCTACCGCTACGCGGGCCTTCCCCCGGGGCCCATCGGGAACCCCGGGCGGGAGGCCCTCCTCGCCGTCTTGCACCCCGTGCGCCGGGACGAGCGGGGCCGCCCCTACCTCTACTTCTTCCACGCCCGGGGAAAGCTTTACCTGAACGTGGACTTTGAGGCCCACCTCCGGGACCTGGACCGGTACCGCTACTCCTCCCCGTGACGCAAAAGCCTTAGCTGGGCGTAGGCGAAGAGGAGGGTGAGGAGGAGGAGGACCACGGTGACCGCCGCCGCATAGCCCAGGCGGAAGTTCTCAAAGCCCACCTCGTACAGGTAGTAGCCCAGGACTCGTGGCCCCGTACGGGCCCCCCCGGGTCGAGGAGGAAGACCGCGGCGTAGGACTGCAGGGCGAGGATGGTGCCCACCACCACCAGAAAGGCCACCGCCGGGCGCATGAGGGGAAGGACCACGTGGCGAAAGGCCTCAAAGGGCCCCGCCCCGTCCACGTAGGCGGCCTCGAGGAGGGTCTTGGGGATGGCCTTGAGCCTGGCCGAGGCCACCAGGACCCCGTAGCCCAGGTGGCGCCACAAGGTGAAGGCCACCACCATCAGGAGGGCCCAGAACCCCTCCCGGTCCCAGGGGGGGATGGGGAGGAACTGGGCCAGGGCCCCGTACTCCGGGGTGAAGAGGGTGTACCAGCTCAGGGTGGCCCCTCCCAGGGTGACCAGGCCCGGGAGGAAGAGGAGGCTCTTGGCCAGGCGCTCGTAGGGCATCCCCTCCAGGGCCACCGCCAAGGCCACGGAGAGCCCCACGAAGAGGGGCAGGGCCAGGAGCATGAACTTCAGGGTGACCAGGAGGCTGTTCCAGAAGGCGGGGTCCCGGAGGAGGTCCCGGTAGTTCTCAAGCCCCACGGGCCTGGGCTCGGAAAGCCCCGACCAGTCCCAGGTGGAGAAGCGAAGGACGTCCAGGAATGGGTAGAGGACGAAGAGGAAGAGGGGAAGGAGGGCCGGCAGGGAGAAGAGAAGGAGGGGGAGCTTCTTTCGCACGGGGCTACCAGAGGTAGAGGAGGGAGAGGAGGAAGGGGTAGCGGTCGGAGGCGGAGACCTCCAGGGCCAGGGGCTCCAGGTAGAGCCTAAACCCCGCTCCCCAGGCCAGGTGGAACCCCGCCTGGTAGCCGAGGCCGAGCCCAGGGAGAGGGCTCCGCCCGGAACCTCCACGCTCGCCACCGGGCCCAGGTGGACCCCGAAGGGGTAGCGGAGGTCCAGGCCCAGGCCCAAGGAGGTGTAGAGGTCGGCGAGGACGAGCCCGGGGAAGAGGTTGGCCTTGAGGAGGGCGTAGACCTCGGGGCTCTGGGAGAGGAGGACCTGGGCGTCCAGGCCGGTGTCTATCCCCAGGGGATTGAAGGGCAGGAGGGCGCTTCCTTGCAGGTAAAAGCCCTTGTCCGGGGCGTACCCCAGGCCCAAGGTGTTCTCCGGGTAGGCCGGGGCCTGGGCCAGGGCGAGGCCCAGGGCGAGGCCGAGGAGGGCGAAGAGCCGCTTCATAGCCCTTCTATCCTACCAGGTAGCATGGGGGCATGGAGGTGGCCTTTTCCTTGGAACCCGCGCCCAGCCTCGTCCCGGTGCGGGAGGTATCCCTTTTGGTCCTCGTGGGCCTCACCGGGGTGGGGAAGAGCACCCTGGTGGAGGCCCTGGGCCTTCCCCGGCTCCCCGACCGCCGGGAGCTGGTGGACCGCTACGTCCTCCCCCGCTACGGGGCAGAGCCTCCCATACCCCGGGAGGAGCGCTTCCGCCTCACGCGGCGCTTCCGGGAGGAGTTCCCCGGGGGGGTGGCGGAGGTCCTTTACCGGGGCTACGCGGCGCCCAGGCCCCTTCTCCTCTTTGACGGCTTAAGGGGCGAGGCCGAGGTGGCCTTCGCCCTGGAACACCTCCCCAGGCCCTGTTCGTGGTCCTCCACGCCCGGGAGGGCACCCGGCTCAGGCGCCTCCTGGTCCGGCAGGACGCCTTTGACCGGGTGGAGGTGGCCCCCGAGGAATACGCCCGCCTGAGGGAGCTCGCCCAGGGGGTCCTCACGGAGGAGGAGCTTGCGGAGGCCCTCTCCCTCGCCCCCCTCGAGGAGGTCCTGGCCAAGCTCAAGATCGTGGCCGAGGAGAAGCGAAACTACGACCCCCATGGCCCTTTGCGCCTCCTCCGGGGCCACCCCCGGGCCCTCGTCCTGGACACGGAAACCCTCACCCCCGAGGAGGAGGCCGAGGAGGTGAGGGCCTTTCTCCGGAATCAGGGCTTCTAACCCCCCCTTTCCTTCGCCCCCCTGGCTCAGGGAAGCCCGCCTACGTGGCCTTCTTGCCCCTTAGAATGGGGCCTATGCCGAGGATACGGGACCTTCGCCTCATCCCCTTCCGCATCCCCCTGAAGGCCCCCTTGCGCTGGGGGAAGTCCTCGGAGCTTGCGGCCTTGGAGCACGCCCTTCTGGAGGTGGAGCTTTCCGATGGCTCCCTGGGCCGGGCCGAGGTGGCCATCCGCCCCACCATCTACGGGGAGACCCTGGGGAGCGTGAGGGCGGGGCTTGAGTACCTGAGGCCGAGGCTTTTGGGCCTCGAGGCCGACGACCAGGAGGGGATAAGGGCCGTTCTGGAGGCCTTCCCCTTTAACTACGGCCTAAAGGGCGCCCTGGATACCGCCCTCTGGGAGGCCTGGGCGAGGAGCGAGGGGGAGGAGCTTTACCAGGTCCTGAGGCCCGCCAAGCACCGGGTGCGGGTGGCCTACATCCTGGGCCTGGGGGAGGAGGAAGAGGTCCTGGAGGACGCCCGCATGGCCTTCGCCGCGGGGGTCAGGGTCTTCAAGGTGAAGGTGGGGCGGGACCTCGAGGGGGACACCCGCCGCATCCTCCGCCTCAAGGAGGCCTTCCCCGAGGCCGAGCTCTACGCCGACGCCAACGAGTCCCTTCCCCCCAAGAGGCCGAGGGCTACCTCCAGGCCTGGAAGGAGCTCGGCCTCCGCTACGTGGAGGAGCCTTTACCCCTAGAGGAGGTGGAGGCGCGGAGGAGGCTTAGGGAGAAGGGCATCCTCCCCCTCATCGCCGACGACTCGGCCATGACCCCGAAGGACCTCAAGCGGGAGCTACAGCTGGACACCTTTGACCTCCTGAACCTCAAGCCCGCCCGCACCGGGGTCACCTGGACCCTGGAGATGCTGGCCCTGGCCCGGGAGAGGGGCAAAAGGGCCATGGTGGGAAGCCAGGCGCAAAGCTCCTTCGGCGCCTACCAGTCCGCCCTCCTCGCCTTCCAGCAGGGGGTGACGGAGCCTTCGGAGCTCGCCTTCCACCTCAAGGCGGAGGGCGGCTTCCTCCCCTTCCCTGCCTTCCGGGAGGGGTGGCTTTACTGGGAGGACCTGGTGGAGGCCCGCTTTGACGAGGAGGCCTTCGCCCGGTACGCCCTAGAGGAGGCCTAGGGCTTCCCGAAAGTCCCGGAAGACCCCCTGGGCCCCGGCTTCCCGGAGGCCTCCGCCCCGTGCCCCGTGAGGAGGCCGTAGGTGGGAATCCCCGCCCCCACGGCGCTTTTGACCCCGGAAGGGGAGTCCTCAAAGGCCAGGGCCTCTCCCGGGGCCAGGCCCAGGCGCCCCAGGGCCACCCGGTAGGGCAGGGGGTCGGGCTTCCCCCGGCCCACCTCCTCGGCGAGGACGAGGAGAGGGGGCCTTAGCCTCAGGGCCTTGAGGACATGGCGGGCGTTCTCCCTGGGGGCGTTGGTCACCACGCCCCAGGAAAGCCCCCTTTCCTTGACCTTCTCCAGAAGCTCCGGGAGGCCCGGGGTGGGCCTGAGCCCTTGGGCCAGCTCCCGGAAGCGGGCCTCCTTGGCCCCTATGAGCCTTTCCGCCTCCTCCCCTTCCAGGCTAAGGAGGTCCCGGAGGATCTCGGGGTTGAGCCTTCCCGAGATGCGTTCCCGGTAGAAGGCGGGGTCCACCTCGAGGCCGTAAGGCGCCAAGACCTCCCGCCAGGCCAAGAGGTGCAGGGGGTCGGTGTCCGCCAGGGTGCCGTCCAGGTCAAAGAGGAGGGCCTTAAGCATAGGCCTCCCCCCGTTCCAGCCCCCGCACCAGGGCGAAGAGGCCCAGGGCGAGGAGGAGGAGCCCCAGGGGAATCCCCTCCGGGGGGAGGAGGGCGAAGAGGGCGGGAACGAGGGTGCTCCCCGCCGCCCCGGCGTAGAAGAGCCCCCCCAGGGCCCGGTGGCCGAAGCGGGCCTGCGCCAGGGCGAGGAGGGTGGAGAAGAGGGGCCCCAGGAGGAAGCCCGCCAGGGGGAAGAGGAGGGCCGTGGAGGGGAGGAGGTTGAGGCCGAGGAGGAAGAAGACCCCAAGGAGGAGGCTCCGGAGGGCCCTAAGGGGGCTTTTCGCCACCTGGCCCGCCAAAAGAAGCCTTCCCAGGGCCAGGAAAAGCCAGTAGAGGGAAAGGAGCGCCCCGCCCACCCCCACGGCGTGGCCTAAGGTTTCCAGCCAGACCCGGTTCCAGGTGGCCAGGGAGCCTTCCAAGCCCGTGTACAGGGCCACCGCCAGGAGGAAGGGCCAGAAGCCCCGTCCGCCCTCCTTGGGGGCGTGGGCCACCGCCGGGGCTTCCAGACCAGGAAGGCCCCCAGGAAGGCCAGGAAGGCTGCCAGGAGGAGGAAGGAGGGGTAGGGAGGAGGAGAAGGAGGAGGGGGTGAAGACCGCCCCCAGGCCGAAGGCCACGTTCACCCGGTTCAGGAACTCCACCCGGCGCTTCGGGTAGAGCTCCCCCACCAGGCTATTGCCGTGGACGTTCATCACCCCTTCCCCAAGCCCCAGGGGGAAGGCCAGGAAGACCGCCAGGGGGAAGCTTGGGGCCAGGGCCAGGGAAAGGAAGGCGAGGCCCAGGAGGAAGAGGGCGGCCGGGTAGAGGGGGTGGCGCTCCTTTCCCTGGGCCAGGCGCACCCCCAGGAGGAGGCCCAAAAGGAGGGCGGCGAAGAACCAGGAGACCTCCTCCCCCGCCCCGTACCGGGCCCGCCAGTAGGGAGGGCCGCCCCGGGGAGGGCCACCACCACGCCACCAGGAAGAGGGAGAGAAAGGCGCCCCAGAAAAAGCGCACGTCCGCCATTCTCCCCCCTTCTGACCCTTTGGTCAATAATAGGAGGCATGGACCCCCTTCTGGCCAAGGCCCTCTCGGGGGAGGGCTTCTTCGCCTTCCCCGGGGTGCTCCTCCTCCGCGGCCCCGACGCCTTTTCCTTCCTTCAGGGCCAGGGCACCCGGGACCTGAGGCGGCTTGGGGGCTGCGGGCGTCCTCTTTTTGAACCACAAGGGCCAGGTTGAGGAGGCGGCCACCCTCTTTCCCCACCCGGAGGGCTTCCTCCTGGCGCCCTGGGGCACCCTCGAGGGCCTGCGAAAACGCCTGCAGCGCTACGTCGTCTTTGACCAGGTGGAGCTTTTGGCCCTTCCCCTCTTCCGCCTCCTCCACGCGGACGGCCGGGAGGAGGTGGGGGAAAGCGGCGAGGGGGCGCTTCCCGAAGGCTTTACCCCCTCTACACCCTCCTCAAGGGCCTCCCCCTCCTCGCGGACATCCAGGGGGAGCTTCCCCAGAGCGTGGGCCTCCTCCACCTGGTGGACTCCGGCAAGGGGTGCTACGTGGGCCAGGAGATCATGGCCCGCACCGAGGGGAAGGAGGTGCCCTACCGCCTCGTGGGCCTAAGGGCTCTAGAAGGGGGCGGGGCCCCGGCGGCGCTTTTCCTGGAGGGAAGACGCGTGGGGGAGGCGAAGCGCCTTTTAGAGACCCCCTTCGGCCTCTTGGGCCTCGCCGTGGTGCGGAAAGAGGTGCCCTTCGGAGCGCTGGTGGAGGGAGGCGGGGGGCGGTACGCCCTCGAGGCCCTCCCCTTCAAGGAGGCGGCATGGAGCGGGCAGAGATCCTCGGGGTAGGCACCGAGCTCCTCTACGGGGAGACCCTGGACACCAACACGGCGGAGATCGCAAGGAGCCTCAAGCCTTACGCCTCAAGGTGGAAAGGACCTTGAGGGTGGCGGACGAGGTGGAGCCTCTGGCCCGGGAGGTGGGGGAGGCCCTGAAGCGGGCCAGGCTCGTGGTCCTCTCCGGGGGTCTCGGCCCCACCCCCGACGACGTGACCCGGGAGGCGGTGGCCCTAGCCCTAGGGGAGCCTCTAGAGCTGGACGAGGCCATGCTGGCCCACATCCACTCCCTCTTCCGCGCCCGGGGCCGGGCCATGCCCGAGGCCAACCGCAAGCAGGCCATGAAGGTCCCCTCGGCCACCTGGCTCCAAAACCCCTGGGGCACCGCCCCTGGGTGGTGGGTGAGGAAGGACGGCAAGGACCTGGTCCTCCTTCCGGGCCCCCGACCGAGTGGCGGCCCATGTGGCGGGAGGTCTTGCCCAGGCTCGCCCTTCCCCGGCGGGCCTACGCCGAGCGGGTGCTGAAAACCTGGGGCATCGGGGAGTCGGAGATCGTGGAACGCCTGGGGGAGCTTTTCCTCCGGGAAGAGGAGGTGGAGGTGGGCACCTACCCAAGGTCCACGGGGTGGAGGTGGTGGTCCGGGGGCGGGAGGACCGGGTGGCGGAGCTTTCCGAGAAGATCAAGAAAAAAAACTCCTCAAGGAGGTCTGGGGCGAGGGGGAGATCACCCTGGCGGAGGCGGTGAAAAGGCGCCTGGAGCTGGAAGGGGCCACCCTCGCCACCATGGAGAGCCTCACCGGGGGGCTCCTGGGGGCGGAGATCACCCGGGTTCCCGGGGCGAGCCGCTTCTACCTGGGGGGCGTGGTATCCTATTCCCGAGGGCCAAGGCCCGCTTCGGGGTGCCGGAGGAACTCCTCGCCAAGACGGTTTCCGCCGAGACGGCCAAGGCCATGGCGGAGGCCGCCCGTACCCTTTTTGGGTCCACCTACGCCCTGGCCACCACCGGGTGGCGGGCCCAGACCCCTTGGAGGGCGAGCCCGTGGGCACGGTCTACGTGGCCTTGGCGGGGCCTGGAGGGGTGGAGGCCAGGCGCTACCGTTTTCCCGGGGACCGGGAGGCGGTGAGGCTTCGGAGCGTGTACGCCGCCTTGGCCCTTCTCGTGACATGAGGCTCTTCTACGCGGTTTTTCTTCCGGAGGACGTGCGGCGGGCCCTGGTAGAGGCTCAGAGGAAGGTTTCCCGCTACAGGGGTTGGAAGGAGGTGCCCCCCCACCAGCTCCACCTGACCCTGCTTTTCCTGGGGGAGCGGCCGGAGAGGGATCTGGAGGACCTCACGGCCTTGGGCCACCGCCTGGGCAGGCAGGTCGCCCCTTTCACCGCCCTCCTTAAGGGCACGGGCTACTTCCCCAACGAGGGCACCCCCCGGGTCTGGTTCGCCAAGGCCGAGGGGGAGGGGTTTGCCCTTCTGGCCGAGGGCCTAAAGGCCGGGGTGAGGGAGCTTCTGGGGGAGGAGGCCCTCTGGGCGGGGGGGGATAAGGACTTCAAGCCCCACATCACCCTGGCCCGGCGCAAGGCCCCGGCCCCTCGGGTGCCCCCCTTGGTTTTCGGCCTTTCCTGGCCGGTGGGGGAGTTCGCCCTGGTGCGTTCGGAGCTGAAGCCGAGGGGGCCCGTCTACACCATTCTGGAAAAGTTTCCCTTGCGAGGTGAGCATGGACGAGAACAAGAGGAAAGCCCTGGAGAATGCCCTGAAGACCATTGAGAAGGAGTTCGGCAAGGGGGCGGTGATGCGCCTGGGGGAGATGCCCAGGCAGCAGGTGGACGTGATCCCCACGGGCTCCTTGGGCCTGGACCTGGCCTTGGGGATTGGGGGCATTCCCCGGGGACGGGTCATTGAGATCTACGGCCCCGAGTCCGGGGGCAAGACCACATTGGCCCTCACCATCATCGCCCAGGCCCAGAAGCAAGGAGGGGTGGCGGCCTTCGTGGACGCCGAGCACGCCCTGGACCCTCTCTACGCCCAGAGGCTCGGGGTCAAGGTGGAAGACCTCCTGGTCTCCCAGCCGACACCGGGGAGCAGGCCCTGGAGATCGTGGAGCTTCTCGCCCGCTCGGGGGCGGTGGACGTCATCGTGGTGGACTCGGTGGCCGCCCTGGTGCCCAAGGCGGAGATTGAGGGGGAGATGGGAGACGCCACGTGGGCCTCCAGGCCCGGCTCATGAGCCAGGCCCTCCGCAAGCTCACCGCCGTGCTTTCCAAGAGCAACACCGCCGCCATCTTCATCAACCAGGTGCGGGAGAAGGTGGGGGTCATGTACGGCAACCCCGAGACCACCCCGGGGGGGAGGGCCCTCAAGTTCTACTCCAGCGTGCGCCTGGACGTGCGCAAGAGCGGCCAGCCCATCAAGGTGGGCAACGAGGCCGTGGGCATCAAGGTCAAGGTGAAGGTGGTGAAGAACAAGCTGGCCCCGCCCTTCCGGGAGGCCGAACTGGAGATCTACTTCGGCAGGGGCCTGGACCCGGTGATGGACCTGGTGAACGTGGCCGTGGCCGCCGGGGTCATGGAGAAGGCGGGGAGCTGGTTCTCCTACGGGGAGCTCCGCCTGGGCCAGGGGAAGGAGAAGGCGGCCGAGGCCTTGCGGGAGCGCCCTGAGCTTTTGGAGGAGATCCGCGCCAAGGTCTTGGAGCGCTCGGACCAGGTGGTCCTGGCCGCCAGCGAGGAAGAGGGGGAGTAGATGGGCCCGCTGGAGCTGGTGCTGCTCTTGGCCCTCCTTTTCCTCTTCCTGGGGGCCCTCTTCTTTGCCTTTAGGCGCAAGGGGGAGGGCCAGGCCATCCTCGAGGCCGCCCGGGAGGAGGCCAAGGAGGCCCTGGAGGCGCCCGCAAGGAGGCCAGGGAGATCCTCGAGGCCGCCCGCAAGGAGGCCAA
>BBBL01000028.1 GCA_001311545.1 Thermus kawarayensis JCM 12314
CACCCTCGGGGCCAGCCCTGGGCCTCCTCCTCACCGTGCTCCTCACCAGCCTCCTTTCCCAGGTGCCGGGCTTCAGCCCCTACCACAGCCTCCTTTTGGCCCTCTTTCTAGTGGCCCTCTTCGCCTACCTGGCCCTAGGTACAAGGAGTACCTCCGCCCCCCCCAAAGGGAGCGCCGCCCCCCGGGGGCAAGGTGCTGGACACCAGCGTCCTGGTGGACGGGCGCCTGGCCGAGGTGGCGGCCACGGGCTTCCTGGAAGGCCCCCTTTACGTGCCCCACTTCGTCCTGAAGGAGCTCCAGCACTTTGCCGACAGCCCGATGCCCTGAAGCGGGCCAAGGGGAGGCGGGGTCTCGAGGCCCTGGAGAGGCTCAAGGAGCACCTGCCCCTGGAGGTGGTGGAGGAAGCCCCAAGGGGGAGAGCGTGGACGAGAAGCTCCTCTTCCTGGCCCGGGACCTGGGGGCGGCCCTCGTCACCAACGACCTCGCCCTCCTGCAGATGGCCCGCATCTACGGGGTGAAGGCCCTCTCCGTCCAGGCCCTGGCCCAGGCCCTTCGCCCCCAGCTCCAGGTGGGGGACACCCTAAAGCTCCTCATCCTCAAGGAAGGCAAGGAGCCCCACCAAGGGGTGGGTTACCTGGAGGACGGCTCCATGGTGGTGGTGGACGGGGGCATCCGCTACCGGGGCCAGGAGGTGGAGGTGGTCATCACCCAGGCCATCCAGACCCAGGTGGGGCGCCTCTTCTTCGCCCGGCCCGCGGAGGCCTGAGGGTATAATGCCTCCTGGCCTTGGCCGGCCAAGGAGGTGGAGCTTGAACCTGCACGAGTATCAAGCCAAGGAGATCCTGGCCCGCTACGGGGTGCCGGTGCCGCCCGGCAAGGTGGCCTACACCCCGGACGAGGCGAAGAGGATCGCCGAGGAGTTCGGCAAGCGGGTGGTCATCAAGGCCCAGGTCCACGTGGGCGGGAGAGGAAAGGCGGGGGGGTGAAGCTCGCCGACACCCCCCAGGAGGCCTACGAGAAGGCCCAGGCCATCCTGGGCATGAACATCAAGGGCCTCACGGTGAAGAAGGTCCTGGTGGCCGAGGCGGTGGACATCGCCAAGGAGTACTACGCCGGCCTCATCCTGGACCGCTCCCAAAAGCGGGTGGTCCTCATGCTCTCCAAGGAGGGGGGCGTGGACATTGAGGAGGTGGCCGCCAAGAACCCCGAGGCCATCCACAAGTTCTGGATTGACCCCCACAAGGGCTTCCGCCCCTTTGAGGCCCGGGAGATGGTGAGGCGGGCGGGGCTGGAAGGCAACCTCAACAAGCTGGCTCAGGTCCTGGTGGCCTCTACCGGGCCTACGAGGGGGTGGACGCTCCATCGCCGAGATCAACCCCCTGGTGGTGACCACGGAGGGCGCCGTGGTGGCCGCCGACGCCAAGGTCGTCCTGGACGACAACGCCCTCTTCCGCCACCCCGACCTCGCCGGGCTTAGGGAAATAGAGGCCGAGCACCCCCTGGAGGTGGAGGCCAGCAACTACGGCTTCGCCTACGTGAAACTTTCCGGGAACATCGGCGTCATCGGCAACGGGGCGGGCCTCGTGATGTACACCCTGGACCTAGTGAACCGCGTGGGCGGCAAGCCCGCCAACTTCCTGGACATCGGGGGCGGGGCCAAGGCCGAGGTGGTCTACAACGCCCTGAAGGTGGTCCTCAAGGACCCCGAGGTGAAGGGGGTCTTCATCAACATCTTCGGGGGCATCACCCGGGCGGACGAGGTGGCCAAGGGGGTGATCCGCGCCCTGGAGGAAGGCCTCCTCACCAAACCGGTGGTGATGCGGGTGGCGGGCACCGCCGAGGAGGAGGCCAAGAAGCTTTTGGAGGGCAAGCCCATCTACATGTACCCCACGTCCATTGAGGCGGCGAAGGCCATGGTGGCCATGGTGGGAGGTGCGGCGTGATCCTGGTGAACCGCGAGACCCGGGTCCTGGTCCAGGGCATCACCGGCCGGGAGGGGCAGTTCCACACCCAGCAGATGCTTTCCTACGGCACCAAGATCGTGGCCGGGGTCACCCCGGGCAAGGGAGGGAGTGAGGTCCTGGGGGTGCCCGTCTACGACACGGTGAAGGAAGCGGTGGCGAGCCACGCCATAGACGCCTCCATCATCTTCGTCCCCGCCCCCATGGCGGCGGACGCCGCTTTGGAAGCCGCCCACGCCGGCATCCCCCTCATCGTCCTCATCACCGAGGGCATCCCCACCCTGGACATGGTGCGGGCGGTGGAGGAGATCAAGGCCCTGGGCTCCCGCCTCATCGGGGGCAACTGTCCGGGGATCATCAGCGCCGAGGAAACCAAGATCGGCATCATGCCGGGCCACGTCTTCAAGCGGGGGAAGGTGGGCCTCATCAGCCGCTCCGGCACCCTCACCTACGAGGCGGCGGCCGCCCTCTCCCAGGCAGGGCTCGGCACCACCACCACCGTGGGGATCGGGGGCGACCCCGTCATCGGCACCACCTTCAAGGACCTCCTCCCCCTCTTCAACGAGGACCCCGAGACGGAGGCCGTGGTGCTCATCGGCGAGATCGGCGGCTCCGACGAGGAGGAGGCGGCGGCGTGGGTCAAGGCGCACATGAAAAAGCCCGTGGTGGGCTTCATCGGGGGCCGCTCCGCCCCCAAGGGCAAACGCATGGGCACGCCGGGGCCATCATCATGGGCAACGTGGGCACCCCCGAGTCCAAGCTCCGGGCCTTCGCCCAGGCGGGCATCCCCGTGGCCGACACCATTGACGAGATCGTGGCGCTGGTCAAGAAGGCCCTGGGCTAAAGCGGCTTTCCAAGGCCCCAGGTTGGCCTGGGCCAGCCTGGGGCGCTTTCATGCCCGGCCCGTCCCCTCGGCCATGGCCCTAAGCCTTGCCCCGTGCTCCGGGGTAAGCTCTCCCGGAAGAAGCCGCCAGGCCCAGTTCCCCGAGGGCCTCCCCGGGTAGTTCATCCGGGCCTCGCTTCCCAAGGAGAGGACGTCCTGCACCGGGTAGACGGCAAGCCGCGCCACGGACTCCATCCCCAGGCGCATGAGGCCCAGGGCACCTCCTCTTCCTCCCGGAAGGAAATCCCCCAGTCCGCCAGGTAGCGCTCCAGGAAGGCCCTTTCATGGGGCGTGGCCGTGCGGTACCAGCCAGGGTGGTGTCGTTGTCGTGGGTGCCGGTGTAGACCACCACCCGGCCGTGGGGGGGGTAGTTGTGGGGGAGGAAGGGGTTTTCCATCCCGTCGTCAAAGGCGAACTGCAAAACCTTCATCCCGGGCAGGCCAAACCGCTCCCGGAGGGCCTCCACCTCCGGGGTGATGACCCCCAGGTCCTCGGCCAGCACAGGCACCTGGCCGAAGACCTCCTGGATCCTCTGGAAGAGCCTTTCCCCTGGGGCCTTGACCCAGCGCCCCTCCACCGCCGTGGGGCAGCTTGCGGGGATCTCCCAGTAGGCCTCAAAGCCGCGGAAGTGGTCCACGCGCACCAGGTGGAAGAGCTCTATGGCCTTCTCCAGACGCCGGACCCAGAAGGAGAACCCCTCCCGCTCCAGAACGTCCCAGCGGTAAAGGGGGTTGCCCCAGCGCTGGCCCGTCTCCGAGAAGTAGTCGGGAGGCACCCCCGCCACCACCGTGGGCCTTCCCTCCTCGTCCAGGTAAAACCACCTGGGGTGGGCCCAGACCTCGGCCGAGTCTTCGGCCACGAAGATGGGCATGTCCCCGATGATCCTGATCCCCAAGCCTCGGCCTCCGCCTTTAAGCCCCCCCACTGCCCGAAGAAGAGCCACTGGGTAAAGGCGTGGAAGGCCACCTCCTGGGAGAGGGCCCTCTCCGCCTCCCTCAGGGCCTTCTCCTCCCGAAGGCGCAGGGAAAGGGGCCAGCGGTTCCAGGGGAGCCCCCCGTGGTGCGCCTTCAGGGCCATGAAGAGGGCGTAATCCCGAAGCCACCAGCCTCCTTCTCAAAGAAGGCCTGGAAGGCCTCCTTCTCCTCCCGAGAAGCCCTCTCCCGGAAACCCTGGAAGGCCCCCTTTAAGGCGGGCCACTTCCAGGCGTAAAGGAGGCCGTAGTCCACCCGGGCCCCGGGGAAGCCGGGGTCCTCCAAGCGCACGTAGCCCTTTTCCGCCAGGGGCCTCAGGTCTATAAGGTAGGGGTTCCCGGCGAAGGCGCTGAAGGACTGGTAAGGAGAGTCGCCATAGCCCGTGGGGCCCAAGGGGAGGACCTGCCAGTACCGCCCCCCCGCCTCTTCCAGGAAGCGGAGGAAGCCCCGGGCCTCCTGGCCCAAAACGCCGATGCCGTAGGGGCCGGGGAGGCTCGTGGGATGGAGGAGGAGGCCGAAGGCGCGGGGAAGCTCCATGGCCCCAGTATACTCCCAGGTCTTGGAAGGGCTTCCAGAAACCCCGCCCCGGGCCTAAGTGCCCGCACTTTGGCTTCGCAGCATGGGATGCCCAAGCCGGGGCTATGGGGAGGCTTTTGGGGCCCCCACCGCGGCGAAAGCCGCGGTGGGGTACTTAACCCACCTTGTTCCCCTTCTCGTCGTAGGTGTAGAAGCCCCGGCCCGTCTTGCGGCCCAACAGCCCCGCCTGCACCATGCGGCGGAGGAGGGGGAAGGCCGGTACTTGTCGTCCCCGAAGCCCCGGTGGAGGACCTCCATGATGGCGAGGCAGGTGTCCAGGCCGATGAAGTCGGCGAGCTCCAGAGGCCCCATGGGGTGGTTCATCCCCAGGCGCATGACGCCGTCAATGGCCTCCTTGGTGGCCACCCCCTCCCGCAGGGCCTCTATGGCCTCGTTGATCATG
Organism: Thermus kawarayensis JCM 12314; assembly: GCA_001311545.1. The sequence continues at coordinate 4,795 of BBBL01000028.1, forward strand.
GGCATGAGAAGGCGGTTGGAGACGAAGCGGGGTAGTCCTGGACCTCCAGGGGGGTCTTCCCCATGCGCTTCGCCACCTCCACCACGGTGTCCCGGGTGGCCTCGGAGGTGAGCTCTCCCCGGATCACCTCCACCAGGGGCATGAGGGGCACCGGGTTGAAGAAGTGCATGCCGATGAAGCGCTCGGGCCACCCCGAGTAGCGGGCCAGGGCGGTGATGGGGATGGAAGAGGTGTTGCTGGCCAGGATGGCCCCGGGCTTGGCTAAAGCCCCCAAGCGCTCAAAGAGCCTCCGCTTCTCCCCCTCGTCCTCCACGATGGCCTCCACGATGAGGTCGGCCTCCTCGAGGCTCTCCAGAAGGAGGCTCGTGCGGATCCGCCCCAAGGCCTCGTCGTGGGCCTCCCGGGTGATCCTGCCCTTTTCCAAGAACTTACCCAGGGAACGCCGGATGGCGGAAAGGCCCCTTTCTAGGAAGCTTTCCGCCACGTCCACCAGGACCACCTGGTAGCCCGCCTGGGCCGCCACCTGGGCGATGCCGCTTCCCATCTGCCCCGCGCCCACCACGCCCACGGTCTTGACCTCCATAGGCTTCACCCCGGCCTATTCTACGCCCCGGAGGTTCACCAGGAGGACCCCAAGGAGGGCAAGCCCCCCGCCCAGGAGGGAAAGGAGGGAGGGCACCTCCCCCAGCCACAGGTAGGCGATGAGGATGGCCAAAGGGGGCGAGAGGTAGAGGAAGGAGGAGAGGCGGGAGGCCTGGGTGCGGGAAAGGGCGTAGGTCCAGGTGAGGTAGGCCAGGGCCCCGGGGAAGACCCCGAGGTAGAGGGCGGAGAGGAGGGCAGGCCTTGGGGCCTCCCGGAGGGCCTCGGGAAGCCCGGGGAGGAAGACGAGGAGGGGGGTCGTGCCCAGGAGCAGGGTGTAGACCGTCATCTCCTCGCTCTTGTACCGGGCGAAGAGGGGCTTCTGCAGGACGAAGTAAAAGGAGGTGGCAAGGGCGGAGAGAAGGATCAAGAAGGCCCCCGGCTCAGGCGCACCCCCCCGCCCTCCCCTAAGGCCAGGACCAGGGCCCCAAAGAAGGCCAGGGCAAAGCCCAAGATCCCGAGGGGCCTGAGCCTCTCCCCCAGGAGAACGTAGGAAAGAAGGGCGGTGAAGACGGGCCCCGTGGCGATGAGGAGGCTTGCCGCCCCGGCGCTCACGGAAAGCTCCCCGTAGACCAAGGCCGTGTGGTAGACGGTGATGCCCAAAAAGCCCAGGAGGAAGAGGCGGGGAAGGTCCTCCCGCCTGGGGGGGCGCAGGCCCCGGAGGCGGGCGTAGAGGAGAAGGACGCCGCCCGCCACCAGAAAGCGGAGGAGGACCAGATGCCCCGGGGAAAGCCCCTGAAGCCCCGCCCGGATGGCGGCGAAGGCGCTGGCCCAGAAGAGGAGGGTGAGGAGGGCCGCCCCTAAGGCCCTAGGCTCCATGGGGAATCACCAGATAGTAAAGGCCCTTCTGCCAGAAGGCCCCTTCCAGGAGGGCGTTCACCCCCTGGGCCGTGACCCCCTGGACCCTGCCTTTACCTCCTCCAGGGAGAGGTAGCGGCCGGTGTAGAGGTACTCCATCCCCAGGTGGAAAAGCCTCTGCATGGGGGTTTCCCCGGCGAAGACCAGGGCGGTGGCGAGGGGGGTCTTGGCCCTTTCCACCTCCTCCTTTCCCACCCCTTCCCGCCCCAGGCGGGCAAGCTCCTCCTCTAGGGCGGCCAGGATCTCCCCCTTGCGGGCGGGGTCCCCCTGGACGTAGGCGTGGAAGAACCCCGCCCGGTCCCCTTCCTCGTGCCCGAAGGAGGCCGCCTCCGCCAGGCCCCTGTCCACCAGGGCGAAGTGGAACCTCCCCGAGCCTCCTCCCCCAGGAGGTGGGCCAGGACCTGGGCGGGGTAGCGGGCCTCCTCCTGGTAGGCGAAACCGGGAAAGAGGGCCACCAGGTAGAGGGCCCGGGCCTTCTCGTAGGGGCGCTCCTCCACCCCGGAGGCGGGGTCCAGGGTGGGTAGGCCCTTTCCGCCAGGCCCTCGGGCCAGCCCTCGGTGAGGCGCTCGGCCTCGGCCAGGAGGCGGTCAAAGTCCACCTGCCCCGTGGCGGCGAGGACCATGTTTTTGGGGAGGTAGCGCCTCCTGTGGTAGGCCGCCATCCGGTCCCGGGTGAGGGCGGCGATGCTTTCCTTGGTGCCCAGGACGCTCTGGCCCAGGGGGTGGTCCCGGAAGAAGCGGGCGCGGGCCCACTCGTAGGCCATGTACCCGGGGCGGTCCTGGTAGCGGGCGATCTCCTCCAGGATCACCTGCTTCTCCGTGGCGAAGTCCTCCTCCCGGAGGGCGGGGCGCATGAGGCGGGAGAAAAGCCCCAGGAGCTCGTAGGCGAACTCGGGGAGGACCGCCCCGTAGTAGACCGTGGCCTCCTCGGAGGTGAAGGCGTTGTACTGGGCCCCCAGGCGGTCAAAGGCCTGGTTCACGGAAAGGGCGTCCATGTCCTCGGGGCCCTTGAAGACCATGTGCTCCAGGAAGTGGCTCACCCCGCTCTCCTCCTTGGCCTCGTCCCGGGCCCCGGTCCGCACGAAGTAACCCAGGGCCACGCTTCTCGCCCCCGGGACCACCTCGGCGATGACCCGTAGGCCATTTCCAAGCTCGGCTTCCCTAAACATCCGCCACCTCCCCCAAAAGGCCCACCCAGGGGTTCTGGTAGGGGTGGGTCCTTAGGAAGGCGTTCACCGCCTCCAGGTCCGTCTCCTCTATGGCCCCCTCTATCTCCCAAAGGGACCGCACCCTCCCCAGCATGTAGAGGTCCCGGGCCATGGAGGAAGCGCGGCTCCTAATGGACTCGTCCGCCATCACCAAGGCGGTCTTCAGGCCCACCTTGGCCCGGGAAAGCTCCTCCTCCGTCACCCCCAGGGCCAGGCGCTCCAGCTCGGTGAGCATCACCTCCAGGGTCTTCCCCGCCCTCTCCTTCGTGGTCCCGGCGTAGGCCATGAGAAGGCCCTGGCCCTTGACCCCGGCGGGGAAGGCGCTTACGGCGTAGACCAGGCCCCTTTTCTCCCGCACCTCGGTGAAGAGGCGGCTACTCATCCCCCGGAGAGGACCTCCAGGGCGAGCCTCGAGGTGTAGAAGCCCGGGTCCTCGGGCCCCACGTCGGGGTAGGCGAGGCCGATCTGCACCTGGGCCGTGGGCCTCTTTAGGGCGAAGCGGTGGGGCTCGGAAAGCTCCGGGCGGGGATAAGAGGCCTCCTTCCCCTCCCAGGCGAGGAAGGGCTCGAGGGCATCAAGAAGCCTCTCCCAGGAGACCCCCCCGGCCACGGCGAGGATGGCCCCCCTGGGGGTGTAGCGCCTTTGGAAGTCCGCCCGAAGGGCCTCGGGGCCCACCCCCTTCAGGTCCTCCTCCCGGCCCAAGGGGTCCCGCCCGTGGGGGGAGCGGAAGACCCTCCGCCGGAGCTCGGAGAAGAGCTTCCTCGCGGGCTGGTCCTCCTGGGAAAGGAGGGCCTGGAGGGCCACGGAGCGCACCGCCTCCAAGCCCTCCTCGGGCAGGCGGGGCCTGGTGAGGAGGAGGGCGTAGAGGCGGAAGACCTCTTCCAGGACCTCGGGGAGGAAGGCGGCGGAAAAGGCCGTGTGCTCCAGGCCCGCCCCGCTACTCCGCCGCACCCCTAGGGCGTCCAGGGCCTGGGCCAGGCCCTGGCGTCCAGGTCCCCCGCCCCCTTCCAAAGCCATCCCTCCAGGAGGGTGCTCGCCCCCTCCATCCCCTCGGGGTCGTTCACCGCCCCGGCGGGGACCAGAAGCTGGAAGGCCACCCCGGGAAAGTCCCGCTCCTCCAGGGCCACCACCAGACCCGTGGGCAATCGTTCCACCCGACTCACAGGCCTAAGGGTATCATGGAGCCCGGGACGCCACCACCTCACGGGCAAAGCGATGAAGGACTCGGCCAAAAACAGCCTAGAAACACTTCGGGAAAGGCTCCGGCGGCCCCTCCTCCGGGAGCTTAAGGACGGGGCCCAGGACCGGGTGGTGGTGGGGGGCCTCGAGGCCTTGGTGGAGAACCTGGCCCGCCCCTTCCCCCAGATCCTGGCCCTCTTCCGGGGCTACCGGGAAAAGACCCCGGAGGAGCGCAAAGGGCTCCTCTTGCAGGCCCTGCGCCTTCTGGAAAACCCCCAGGAAGCTCCGCCCGGGGCCGGGGGCCGCCTCGGCCTCGAGGACCCCGCCCACCTCCTCGCCCCTCCGCAGAGCCGGAAAAAGCTCAGCGAACTCGGGCTGCGCACGGTGCGGGACGTGCTCCAGCACTATCCCCGCCGCTACGAGGACCGCCGGGCCCTCCCCGGGGTGCGCTTTCTGGAGGACGGACAGAAGGCCACCCTCTCCGTGAAGGTCCTCGCCAAGGAGCTGGTCAGGACCCCCAAGAAGGGGATGCAGCTCGTCCAGGTCAAGGCCCAGGACGCCTGGGGGTGGCGTCTCACCCTGGTCTGGTTCAACCAGCCCTGGGTCCTTTCCCAGGTGGAGGAGGGGGCCACCCTCATCGTCACCGGGAGGGTGCAGCGGCGAAGCGGGGTCCAGCTCTACGTGGAGCACTTTGAGGACGAGGGGGGTGAGTCCCTCTCCACCGGGCGCATCGTCCCCATCTACCCGCCAAGGAGGGGATAAGCCAGGCCTTTCTCCGCCGCACCGTCCACCGGGCCCTGGAGGAGGCCCTGCCCCTTCCCGACCCCCTGGAGGCCTACCGCCGGGAGCTGGGCCTCCTCCCCTACGCCGAGGCCCTGAAGGCCGTCCACTTCCCCGAGGACGAGGAAGCCCTAAAGAAGGCCCTCCTCCGCCTCAAGTTTGACGAGTACCTCCTCTTGGAGCTCAAGGCCCTCCTGGAGGCCGGGGGGGTGGTGCTGGGCCGGAGCTTCCGGGTGGAGGAGGCCTGGGTGGAGGCCTTCAGGAAGGCCCTCCCCTTCCCCCTCACCCGGGCCCAGGAAAGGGTCATGGGGGAGATCGCAAAGGACATGCAAAGCCCAAGGCAGATGGCCCGCCTCCTCCAGGGGGACGTGGGCTCGGGGAAGACGGTGGTGGCGGCCTTCGCCCTCTACCTCGCCGCCCAAAACGGGGCCCAGGGGGCCCTCATGGCCCCCACGGAGATCCTGGCCAAGCAGCACTTCCAGAACCTCGCCCGCTACCTCTTCCCCCTGGGGGTCAGGGTGGAGCTCCTTCTGGGCTCCATGAGCCAGCGGGAAAAGGAGGCGGCCACCCTCCGCCTCAAAAGCGGGGAGGCCCAGGTGGCCGTGGGCACCCACGCCTCATCCAGGAGGGGGTGGGGTTCCAAGACCTGGGCCTCGCGTGGTGGACGAGGAGCACCGCTTCGGGGTGCTGCAGCGCCGGGCCCTCCTCAGGCTCGCCCCTCTTCCCCCGGACGTCCTGGTGATGTCCGCCACCCCCATCCCCCGCTCCCTGGCCCTAACCCTCTACGGGGACCTGGAGGTGAGCCTCCTGGACGAGATGCCCCCGGGCCGCACCCCGGTGAAGACCAAGGTCCTCCCCCACCGCCTCCGCCTCCAGGCCTATGCCTTCGCCCGGGAGGAGGTGAGAAAGGGCCACCAGGTCTTCGTGGTGGCCCCGGCCATTGAGGAGAACGAGGAGCTGGACCTAAAGGCGGCCACCACCCTCTACGAGGAGCTCAAGGGCCTCCTCCCGAGGTGCGCATGGCCCTCCTCCACGGGAGGATGCCCGCCCGGGAGAAGGACGAGGTCATGGAGGCCTTCCGTAAGGGCGAGTTTGACCTCTTGGTCTCCACCACGGTGGTGGAGGTGGGGGTGGACATCCCCCGGGCCACCCTCATCATCGTGGAGAACGCCGAGCGCTTCGGCCTCGCCCAGCTCCACCAGCTTCGGGGCCGGGTGGGGCGGGGAGGGCTTCAAGCTACGCCATCTTCCTGGCCGG
>BBBL01000029.1 GCA_001311545.1 Thermus kawarayensis JCM 12314
AGACGCCCCTGGACCTCTCCGCCCTCCCCCGGGTGACCTTCACCGACCCCGCCCTGGCCGCGGTGGGCCTCACCGAGGAAGAGGCGAGGGCGAGGGGCCGGATGGCGCGGGCGGCCTTTCTCCCCCTTTCCCTCCTGCCCAAGGCCCTCACCGCCCGCGACACCCGGGGGGGTTTCAAGATCGTGGTGGACGAAGAGGGGACGGTCCTCGGCCTCCACGTCCTGGCCCACGAGGCGGGGGACGTCATCCAAGAGGGCATCCTGGCGGTGAAGTACGGCCTCGGCTACCGGGACCTTATAGACACCTTCCACCCCTACCTGACCCTGGCCGAGGGGATAAGGCTCGTGGCCCAGGCCCTGGACACCGACCCCCAAAAGCTTTCCTGCTGCGCCTGATGGCCCGGCAGGGGCCGACCGTGAGGTGTGAGGCCCTCCTTGACCCCACTTCGGCTAAGTACCCCGCTCTGGCTTTCGCCAAAGCGGGGGCTTACATGTCGCGGAACCGAGGCGCGGGCACTTAGAACGTCACGAGCTGGTACCCCTCCTCCAAGAGGCCCCTGAGACTCGGGTGGTCGTGGAACTCGGAGAGGAAGGGGAAGCCCCGGGCTTCCAGGATTTCCTTGACCCCAAAAGCGCGGGAGCAGTAGGCGCAGGCCCCCAGGATCCGCTCTTTCACCGCCAAGAGGAGGACGTGGGCTTGATGATCGGGATCGGAGAGGGCAGCGAGCCCCTGGGTCCCGGCCCCGTCAAAGACGATCCGCACCTCGTCCCCGGCCCGCTTGAGCTCCTGGGCCAGCATCAGGCGTTTACCAGGCGGCCCAGGCCCTCGTGGGTTTCCGTTCCTGCCAGCACGATAATGGCTACCTTGTGCATCTTGGCCTCCCTCTGCCCCGAAGCAGGGCCCAGGTTAATGGGGAGGGCGGGTTCCAGGGTATAAACTCCTTTACAGGATGGCCCTCTGGCAACCCCACACCCTGCTTCGCCTCCTGGGCCGGGGTGCACCGGCCCGGAAAGGGGTTTTCGTCGTGCCAGAGGCCCGCTTTCCGGAGGGCCTCTCCCCGGAGGAGCGGCAAGAGGTGGAGGCCATCTGCCCACCCCGAAGGCTTGCCCGGGGTGAAGCCGTCTTCCGCCAAGAGGATGAGGCGGCGAGCCTCTACATCCTGGTAGAGGGGCGGGTACGGCTTCTCTTGGAAACCCCTAAAGGGGAGCGCACCCTGGCCCTCCTGGGCCCGGGGGACCTTTTCGGGGAATCCTTCCTCACCGAGCGCTCCCGCCAGGGCGTGACCGCTTTGGTACAAAGCCCGGAGCGGTGGTCTGCCCCGTTTCCCGGGAGCAGTTCCTGGCCCTTTGCCGTGAGGTCCCCGAGGCGGCGTTAAGGCTTTGCGCGGTGCTGGCGGACCGGGTCACCCTCCTCTCCGAGGAGCTGGCCCAAAGCGCCCTGCCCGCCCCTGTGCGGGTGGGGCGCTGCTTCTGTCTCTGGCCCGGCGTTTCGGTGAGGCCCAAGGGGAAGGCAGGGTGCGGCTGGACCTAGGTCTGACGCAAGAGGAACTGGGCTCCCTCTGCGGGGTGACCCGGGTGAGCGCAGCCTATGCCCTTCGGCTTTTTCGGATGGAAGGGGCCTGAAGCGGGACGGGGCCGGGTACCTGGTGTACCCGGCCCGGCTAGAACGCCTTCTGGAGAGCCTAGAATCCTAGCGAATAGGGGTGCTGAACACGAAGTCCTGGGCCTTCGCCTGGGCGTGGCAGGCGGCGCACATGGTTACCTTGCCCGCCACGTCTACCCGCCCGTCGGGGAAGTACTTGACCCAGAACCAGTCTCCTCCCTCGGGGTAGTAGCCCTCGGGCATCTTCACCATGGCGGTGATGGCGTCCAGTTTACCGTCGGGCATGTGGTTGTCCTTGACCAGGACGGCGTTCACGGGATACCTCCCCGCCTTGGCCCGGATGGCGTCGTAGGCGATGTCGTTGACGAAGGTGCGGAGGAGGGCCCCGTGGGGCTCCGTCCCCTTGTAGAAGCCCATGGGCTTGCCCGGGACGTAGTGCCAGGACAGGCGGTAGTCCTGGCCGGAGAAGCCAGCGAGGAGCCGCCAGAGGTTTCGGGCCAGGTCCTCGCCCTGCTGGGCGAGGGCCAGAAGGCCCAGGGCCAGGACACCGCCAAGGAGCGCTTTTCTCATGGTTCACCTCCGCACCCCAGCCTAGGGGAGGCGGGGTGTGGAGGGTGTAAAGGCCTTTACACCACCCACCTTCCCCGGCGCATGAGGGGAACGCGGGTCCCGTCCTCGTAGAGCCCGTCCACGTCCAGCTCCTCGGAGCCGATCATCCAGTCCACGTGGATGAGGCTTTCGTTCCCGCCCCGCCTCCGGAAGGCCTCCCCCGAGGGGCGGCCCTCGAGGTTCTCCTGGTAGGCCTGGCCGAAGGCGATGTGGCTGGCGGCGTTCTCGTCAAAGAGGGTGTCAAAGAAGACGAGCCCCGTCTTGGCGATGGGGTTGTCGGCGGGCACCAGGGCCACCTCCCCGAGGCGCCTCGCCCCCTCGTCGGCATCCAGAAGCCGCCTCAGCACCTCCTCGCCCTTTTCCGCCCCCACCTCCACGGCCACGCCCCTCTCAAACCGGGCAAAGATCCCCTCCACCAGGGTGCCTCCGAGGGCCAGGGGGCGGCTTGCCCGCACCACCCCCTCCACCCGTTCCCGGTGGGGGGCAGTGAAGACCTCCTCCGTGGGCAGGTTGGGGTTGCAAAGGCGCCCCTTCTTGGTGGGGGTGGCCCCTCCCTGCCAAAGGTGCCCCTCTGCGAGGCCCACGGTGAGGTCCGTCCCCGGGCCCCGAAAGTGGAGGGCGTGGAAGCGTTGCCATTTAGGTAGGCCACCTTCTGGTGGAGGAAGCGGTTGTGGGCTTCCCAGGCGGCCATGGGGTCCTCTTGGTCTACCCGGGTGGCCTGGAAGATGGCTTCCCAGAGCTTGGTTATGGCCTCCCCCTCCGGGAGCTGGGGGAAGACCGCCCGGGCCCAGCCCGGGTGGGCGAAGGGGACGATGGTCCAGTTGGTGACGAACTCGGTGATGGCCTCCAGGGCGGGCTTGTAGGCCCGGGCGTTCGCCTGCTGGGCCCGGCCCACCCGTTCCGGGGGAAGCCCCTCTAAGGCCTTGGGGTCGTTGCCGGAAACGGCAAGCCTCGCCGCCCCTTCCCGGAAGCCTTGGCCATGCCCTCGTAGAGCCAGGCCGGGGCCTTTTCCAGGCCCTCTTCCGGCACCAGGGAGAGGCGCTTTCGGGCGAGGGCGTTGTCCCCGTAGAGGACGGTGAAGAGGCTAGCCCCCTCCCGGTAAGCCTTCTCCGCCAGGAGGCGCACGAAGTCCACCGCTTCCACCGGGGCAGTGGCGATGACCTCCTGCCCCCTTTCCAGGTTGAGCCCCACCCGGATGGCGAGCTCGGCCAGCTTCTCTAGGCGCTTCTGAAAGGCGTCCACGCCCCCAAGTCTTTCCCTCCCGGGGCTTGGCGTCAAGGCCTCGGGCAGCTTCGGGGCCGGAAGAGGAGGAGGCTGAGGCCGGCGAGGAGGAGGAGAGGCCCCCGGTAGGCCTCGAGGGCCACCCCCAGGGCGGCCAGGACCAGGGCGAGAAGGTAGCGGAGCATGCCTCATTCTAAGTACCTCGCTATGGCTTTCGCCAGAGCGGGGGCTTATATGCGCAGAACCAGGGCGCGGGCACCCACCTTCCGGGACATTCCTCACCCGGGGAAGGGAATAGGGTAGGGTAGAGGTGAAGCCTATGCGCCCCATCACCGTGGACGGCAACGAGGCGGTGGCCCGGGTGGCCTACCGCCTTTCCGAGGTCATCGCCATCTACCCCATCACCCCCAGCAGCCCCATGGCCGAGCTTGCCGATGAGTGGGCGGCCCGGGGGGAGCCCAACCTCTTCGGCCTCCCCCCCAGGGTGGTGGAGATGCAGTCGGAAGGGGGGGCCGCAGGGGCCTTGCACGGCGCCTTGCAGGAAGGGGCCCTGGCCACCACCTTCACCGCCAGCCAGGGCCTCCTCCTCATGATCCCCGACATGTACAAGATCGCCGGCCAGGCCCTCCCCGGGGTCATCCACGTGGCCGCCCGGGCCCTGGCCACCCACGCCCTCTCCATCTTTGGGGACCACCAGGACCTCTACGCCGTCCGCCCCACGGGGTGGGCCATCCTGGTCTCGGACTCGGTCCAGGCGGCCCAGGACCTGGCGGCCATCGCCCACCTCTCGGCCCTCGAGGCCAGCCTCCCCTTCCTCCACGCCATGGACGGCTTCCGCACCTCCCACGAGGTGCAGAAGATCCTGCCCCTTTCGGACCGGGAGCTCAAGGCCCTTTTCCCCTACGAGGCCCTGGAGGCCTTCCGCAGGCGGGCCCTCACCCCCGAGGCCCCGGCGATCCGGGGCACGGCGCAGAACCCCGACCACTACTTCCAGAACCGGGAGGCCATCAACCCCTACTACCTCAGGCTCCCCCAGGTGGTGCAAAGGGCCATGGACCGCTTCGCCGAGGTCACGGGCCGGCGCTACCGTCCCTACGAGTACCTGGGCCACCCCGAGGCGGAGCGGGTGGTGGTGGTCATGGGCTCGGCCTCCTGGAGCGTGGAGGAGGCGGTGGACCACCTCCTCCGGCAGGGGGAAAGGGTGGGGATGGTGCGGGTCCGGCTTTACCGGCCCTTCCACGCCGAGGCCTTTCTCGAGGTCCTCCCCCCCACCCTGAGGAGGCTCGCCGTCTTGGACCGGGGGAAGGAGCCCGGGGCCGTGGGGGAGCCCCTCTTCCAGGAGGTGGCGGCGGCCTTGGCCTTGAAGGGGGGGGAGGTGCCCGTGGTGGTGGGCGGGCGGTACGGGCTTTCCTCCAAGGAGTTCACCCCCGCCATGGCCCTCGGGGTCTACGAGGAGCTCAAGAGGGAGCGCCCGCGCCACGGCTTCACCGTGGGCATCGTGGACGACGTCACCGGCACCAGCCTCGCCTACCCCGAGGTGGACTTTGAGGACCCGGCCTCGGTGCGGGCCGTCTTCTTCGCCCTAGGCTCCGACGGCACCGTCTCCGCCAACAAGAACACCATCAAGATCATCGGGGAGGAGACCCCCCTTCACGCCCAGGGCTACTTCGTCTACGACTCCAAGAAGTCGGGCTCCCGCACCGTGAGCCACCTGCGCTTCGGCCCCAACCCCCTGAACAAGCCCTACCTGATCCAGAAGGCCAGCTTCGTGGGCATCCACCAGTGGGGTTTCCTGGAGCGCTTCCCTATGCTGCAGGTGGCCGAGGAGGGGGCCACGGTCCTCCTCAACAGCCCCTACCCCAAGGAGGAGGTCTGGGACCGCTTGCCGAAACCCGTGCAGGGGGCCATTCTAGAGAAGAACCTCAAGGTCTACGTGGTGAACGCCTACGAGCTGGCCCGGAAGGTGGGCCTTCCCGGGCGCATCAACACCATCATGCAAGCGGCCTTCTTTAAGCTCTCCGGGGTCCTCCCCGAGGAGGAGGCCAAGGCCCGCATCAAGAAGGGCATCGAGAAGAGCTACGGCAAGCGGGGGCGCACGGTCTTGGAGCGGAACTTCCAGGCGGTGGACCTGGGCTTTGAAGCGGTGGAGGCCCTGCCCGTGCCGGGGCGCGTGACCTCCCGGAAGGAGCTCATCCCCCCATGGTGGGGGACCCGCCCCCTTTCGTGCGGGAGGTGTTGGGCCCCATCGCCCTGGGCCTGGGGGATGCCCTGCCCGTATCCGCCTTTCCCCCGGACGGCACCTACCCCACCGGCACGGCCCGGTACGAGAAGCGAGGGATCGCCGAGTTCGTGCCCACCTGGGACCCCGAGGTCTGCGTCCAGTGCGGGAAGTGCGTCCTGGTCTGCCCCCACGCCGTGATCCGGGCCAAGGTGGTGCCGGAGGAGGCCCTTCTTGGCGCACCCCCGGGGTTCCCCCACCGCAGGGCCATGTGGAAGGAGCTTTCCGGGGAGTTCGTCCTCGCCATCAGCCCCGAGGACTGCACGGGGTGCTCCCTCTGTGTGGAGGCCTGCCCGGCCAAGGACAAGCGCAACCCCAGCCGCAAGGCCTTGAACATGGCCCCCCGCCTCGAGGTCCGGGAGGCCATGAACGCCCACTGGGACTTCTTTCTCTCCCTCCCCGAGACCCCGAGGGCGGGCCTCAAGCTCCACACGGTGAAGGACGTCCAGCTTCTCCCGCCCCTCTTTGAGTTCCCCGGGGCCTGCGCCGGGTGCGGGGAGACCCCTTACCTGCGCCTCCTCTCCCAGCTCTTCGGCGACCGCCTCATCGTGGCCAACGCCACCGGGTGCAGCTCCATCTACGGGGGAAACCTCCCCACTACTCCCTGGAGCAAGAACAAGGAGGGCCGGGGCCCCGCCTGGGCCAACTCCCTCTTTGAGGACAACGCTGAGTTTGGCCTCGGCATGCGCCTGGCCCTGGACAAGAAGGCGGAGTACGCCAGGAGCTTCTTCCGAGTTCCGGGAGGTTCTGGGAGAGGCCCTCGTGGAACGGCTTCTTCGGGAGGTGGGGCCTGAGGAGGTGGAGGAAAGGCGGCGGGACGTGGCCCTCCTTCGGGAAAGGCTTGCGGGCTTCGGGGATTCCCGGGTCAGGGACCTCCTGGCGGTGGCCGACGCCTCATCCCCCACTCCGTCTGGATCGTGGGCGGGGACGGCTGGGCCTACGATATCGGGTATGGGGGCCTGGACCACGTCCTGGCCAGCGGGGCCAACGTCAAGGTCCTGGTCCTGGACACCGAGGTGTACTCCAACACCGGCGGCCAGGCCTCCAAGGCCACGGGCCTGGGGGCGGTGGCCAAGTTCGCCATGGCGGGCAAGCCCACCCCCAAGAAGGACCTGGCCTTCATGGCCATGAGCTACGGCCACGTCTACGTGGCCCAGATCGCCATGGGGGCCAACGACGCCCACACGGTAAAGGCCTTCCTCGAGGCCGAGGCCCACCGGGGCCCCGCCCTCCTCATCGCTTACAGCCACTGCATCGCCCACGGCATCGACATGGCCAAGGGCATGGACCACCAGAAGCTGGCGGAGCGCACCGGCTACTGGCCCCTCTTCCGCTATCTGCCGGGGGAGGGTCTGAAGCTGGACTCCAAGCCCCCCACCCTGCCCCTCAAGGAGTACCTCTACGCCGAAAACCGCTACCGCCTCCTCCTGCAGACCCATCCCGAGGGCGCCGAGGCCTTTTTGCGCCTGGCCGAGGAGGCGGTGCGGGAGCGGTGGGAGCGGCTTACGCGCCTGGCGGTGAAGGAGGCCTTGGCCTCTGGGAGGTGAACATGGACCTGAGGACCACCTATCTCGGTTTAGATCTGGCCCATCCCCTGGTGGCCTCCGCCTCTCCCTTCACGGAGAGGCTGGACGGCTTCCTGCGCCTGGAGGACGGGGGGGCGGCGGCCATCGTCATGCACTCCCTCTTTGAGGAGCAGGTGACCCTCGAGGAGGAGATGCTGGACCACTACCTCCACTACGGCCACGAGAGCTACGCCGAGGCCCTTTCCTACTTCCCCCGGGCCCACGAGTACCGCCTCACCCCGGAGCGCCACCTGGACCTCCTCGCCCGGGCCAAGGAGCGGGTTTCCGTACCCATCATCGCCAGCCTTAACGGGGTGAGCCGGGGGGATGGGTGGAGTACGCCAGGCTTCTGGAAGACGCCGGGGCCGACGCCCTGGAGCTCAACCTCTACTACATCCCCACCGACCCCGCCCTTTCCGGGGCCGAGGTGGAGGCCATGTACCTGGACACCATCCGGGCGGTGGTGGAAAGCGTGGGGATCCCCGTGGCGGTGAAGGTAGGCCACGCCTTTACCGCCTTCGCCCACTTCGCCAAGCGGGTGGAGGGGACCGGGGCCCGGGCCTGGTGCTCTTCAACCGCTTCTACCAGCCAGACTTTGACCTGGAAACCCTCTCCGTGGTGCCCACCTTAAGCCTTTCCCGCCCCTACGAGGTCCTGCTCAGGCTCCACTGGGTGGCCCTGCTCTACGGCCGGGTGAACCTGGAGCTGGCCCTCACGGGCGGGGTGCACTCGGGAAAGGAGGCGGCCAAGGCCCTCCTGGCGGGGGCCCAGGTGGCCATGATGACCTCCGCCCTTTTGGAAAAGGGCCCCCGCCACTTCCAGACCGTCCTTTCCGAGCTCAGGGCCTTCATGGAAGAGAAAGGCTACGAGAGCGTGGCCGAGATGCGGGGCGCCATGAGCTACGAGAAGGTGGCCGAGCCCGCCGCCTTGGAGCGGGCCAACTACCTTAAGGTGCTGGGTTCTTACCGCCTTCTTCCCTGAGGGCGTAGAAGCCTTTCCCTAGGGCCACCACCGGGCTTCGCGTCCACCTCGCCAGGGCGGAGAGGCGCACCTTGGCGATCTTCTCCGGTTCCTTGACCGCCTCCCAAAGGCCCATCTCTTTGAGGCGGCGGCCGATCTCCGTGTAGTGGAGGGGGCGGCCTTCGGCTTCCAGGAGGGCTACCACGGCCTTGCGGAAGCGGTCTGGCCTGGGCATGGCTCGGCCTTCAGTATACGCGTATAGTGGGGCCATGAGAAACCAGGAGCTGGCCCGCATCTTTGAGGAGATCGGGCTCATGAGCGAGTTCCTGGGGGACAACCCCTTCCGGGTGCGGGCCTACTACCAGGCGGCCCGCACCCTCTACGACCTGGACACCCCCATAGAGGAGATGGCCAAAAAGGGAAAGGAAGCCCTCTTGGAGCTTCCCGGGATCGGTCCCGACCTCGCGGACAAGATCCTGGAGTTCCTCCGCACGGGGAAGGTGGGGAAGCACCAGGAGCTTTCCCAGAAAGTTCCCCGGGGAGTCCTTTCCGTCATGGAGGTCCCGGGGGTGGGTCCCAAGACCGCCCGAACGCTCTACGAGGCCCTGGGCATAGACTCCCTGGACAAGCTCAGGGAGGCCTTGGAGCGGGGGGACCTTACCCGGCTCAAGGGCTTCGGTCCCAAGAAGGCGGAGCGTATCCGGGAAGGCCTCGCCCTGGCCCAGGCGGCGGGGAAGCGGAGGCCCTTGGGGGCGGTGCTCTCCCTGGCGCGGAGTCTCCTCCAGGCCATCCGGGAGCTTCCCGGGGTGGAGAGGGCCGAGCTTTGCGGCTCGGCCAGGCGCTACAAGGACACCGTGGGGGACCTGGACTTTTTGGCGGCCAGCGGGGAGGGCGAAAGGGTGGTGGAAGGCTTCGTGCGCCTTTCCCAGGTGAAGGAGGTCTACGCGAAGGGGAAGGAAAGGGCCACGGTCTTCCTGAAAAACGGCCTCCAGGTGGACCTCAGGGTGGTGCCCCCGGAAAGCTTCGGCGCAGGCCTCCAGTACCTCACCGGGAGCAAGGCCCATTCCATCAGGCTCCGGGCCCTCGCCCAGGAGAAGGGCCTGAAGCTTTCCGAGTACGGGGTCTTCCGGGGGGAAAGGCGCATCGCCGGGGAGACCGAGGAGGGAGTCTACGCCGCCTTGGGCCTCCCCTGGATCCCGCCCCCCTCCGGGAGGACCAGGGGGAGGTGGAGGCCGCCCTGGAGGGCAGGCTTCCTAAGCTCTTGGAGCTTTCCCAGGTCAAGGGGGACCTCCAGGTCCACTCCACCTACTCCGACGGCCAGAACACCCTGGAGGAGCTCTGGGAAGCGGCCAAGGCCATGGGCTACCGGTACCTGGCCGTGACCGACCACTCCCCGGCGGTGCGGGTGGCCGGGGGGCCTTCCCCAGAGGAGGCCCTGAGGCGCATAGAGGCCATCCGCCGCTTTAACGAGTCCCACGGGCCACCCTACCTTTTGGCCGGGGCCGAGGTGGACATCCGTCCGGACGGCACCCTGGACTACCCGGACTGGGTCTTGAGGGAGCTGGACCTCGTGCTCGTTTCCATCCATTCCCGGTTCAAGCTTCCCAAGGCCGACCAGACCAGGCGCCTCCTCAAGGCCCTGGAGAACCCTTTTGTGCACGTCCTCGCCCACCCCACGGCGAGGCTTCTGGGCCGCAGGCCCCCCGTTGAGGCGGACTGGGAGGCCGTCTTCCGGAAGGCCCTGGAGCGGAGGGTGGCCGTGGAGATAGACGGCTACTACGACCGCATGGACCTCCCCGACGACCTGGCCCGCATGGCCTACGGATGGGCCTCTGGATCAGCCTCTCCACCGACGCCACCAGACGGAGTACCTCCGTTTCATGGAGCTCGCCGTGGGCACGGCGCAAAGGGCCTGGATCGGTCCCGAGCGGGTGCTGAACACCTTGGACTACGAGGCCCTGATGGCTTGGCTCAAAGCCCGGCGAGGCGCTTAGCTCCATGAGGACCTGAAGGAACATCTCCCGGGTGAGTCTCCCGGTTTGGGTGTTCTGCCGGGAAACGTGGTAGCTGGCGAGGAGGTGCCTTCCCCCGGGAAGGGGGTAGTGGGCCCCGTGGCGGAAGGGGTAGGGGGCCTTCCTCAGGCCGAAGTGGGCGAGGAGGGCCTCGAGGGCCACCCTTCCCAGGGCCAGGTAGACCCGCACCTCGGGGAGGAGGGCGAGTTCCACCTCGGTCCACCGGGCGCAGGTGCGGAGCTCCTCCCGGGTGGGCTTGTTCTTGGGCGGTGCGCAGCGCACCGCCGCGGTGAGGTAGACCCCGTGAAGCCTTAGGTCGTCCCCGGGGCGGCTTTCCGGCTTGCTGGATAGCCCCGCCTCATGGAGCAGGGGGTAGAGGAAGGCCCCGGAGGCGTCCCCGGTGAAGGGGCGGCCCGTGCGGTTGGAGCCGTGGGCCCCGGGGG
>BBBL01000030.1 GCA_001311545.1 Thermus kawarayensis JCM 12314
AGGGCCTCCCCAAAAACCCCGCCTCCCCCTGACGCACCGGCCCCCAGGGGCCTGGCCGGAACGGGGACCCCGCTCATCATAGCCCCGAAGGGCCCTTGGGAAACGAGGGAGCCTCCGGGGCGGGGCCAGGGGCTTCCTCCCAGGGCAGGAGCACCGCTCTCGGCGAGGGCGGTGTGGGCGCGCAAGGCGAAGCGCCCCTGGTATGCCCGACCCGGTTGACACCCTGGCCGCCCTCCCCCTAGGCTTAGGGGGAGATGCGCGCCCGGGGCAAAACCTGAGGCGGCCTGGGAAGCGGCGCTTCCCGGGCAAGCCCGGGGCTTTTCTTTATGGGAGGTGGCAGGGTGGAAACCATCACCAAGGAAGACTGGCGGGCCCTTCTGGAAGCGGAGAAGACCCTGGACACCGGGGTCTACACCAAGCACGACCTCCTCCTCGTCCGGGGCCAGGGGGCCAGGGTCTGGGACGCCGAGGGCAACGAGTACATTGACTGCGTGGGGGGATACGGGGTGGCCAACCTGGGCCACGGCAACCCCGAGGTGGTGGAGGCGGTGAAGCGGCAGGCGGAAACCCTCATGGCCATGCCCCAGACCCTCCCCACCCCCATGCGAGGGGAGTTCTACCGCGCCCTCACCGCCATCCTCCCCCCGGAGCTCAACCGGGTCTTCCCGGTGAACTCCGGCACCGAGGCCAACGAGGCCGCCCTCAAGTTCGCCCGGGCCCACACGGGCAGGAAGAAGTTCGTGGCCGCCATGCGAGGCTTCTCCGGGAGGACCATGGGAAGCCTCTCCGTCACCTGGGAGCAAGTACCGGGAGCCTTTTTTTGCCCCTGGTGGGGCCCGTGGAGTTCATCCCCTACAACGACGTGGAGGCCCTGAAGCGGGCCGTGGACAAGGAGACGGCGGCGGTGATCCTCGAGCCCGTGCAAGGGGAGGGGGGGGTGCGCCCGGCCACGCCGGAGTTCCTAGAGGCCGCCCGGGAGATCACGCGGGAGAAGGGGGCCCTCCTCATCCTGGACGAGATCCAGACCGGCATGGGCCGCACGGGGAGGCGCTTCGCCTTTGAGCACTACGGCATCGTGCCCGACATCCCTCACCCTGGCCCAAGGCCCTGGGGGGCGGGGTGCCCCTGGGGGCGTGCGGTGATGCGGGAAGAGGTGGCCGGAAGCATGCCCAAGGGCGGGCACGGCACCACCTTCGGCGGCAACCCCCTGGCCATGGCCGCCGGGGTGGCGGCCATCCGCTACCTGGAGCGTACCAGCTGTGGGAGAGGGCGGCGGAGCTTGGGCCCTGGTTCATGGAAAGCTTAAGGCCATCCCCTCCCCCAAGATCCGCGAGGTGCGGGGGATGGGGCTCATGGTGGGCCTGGAGCTCAAGGAAAAGGCCGCCCCCTACATCGCCAGGCTGGAAAAGGAGCACCGCGTCCTCACCCTGCAGGCGGGGCCCACGGTGATCCGCTTCCTGCCGCCCTTGGTCATCCAAAGGGAAGACCTGGAGCGGGTAGTGGAGGCGGTGAGGGCGGTGCTGGCAGAATGAGCGGAAGCGCCTTGGATCCCGTTGAGTTCCTAAAGGGGGCCCTGGAGATCCCCTCCCTTCCGGGAGGAGCGCCCCGTGGCCGAGTACCTGGCCGAGGGAATGCGGAGGCTTGGCCTTAAGGGCTTCGTGGACGAGGCGGACAACGCCCGGGGCCAGGTGGGGAAGGCCCCGTTCAGGTGGTCCTCCTCGGGCACATAGACACCGTGCCCGGCCAGATCCCCGTGCGCCTGGAAGGGGGCAAGCTCTTCGGCCGGGGGGCGGTGGACGCCAAGGGGCCCTTCGCGGCCATGGTCTTCGCGGCGGCAGGCCTTTCGGAGGAGGCCAGAAGGCGCCTCACCGTGCACCTGGTGGGGGCCACGGAGGAGGAGGCCCCAAGCTCCAAAGGGGCCCGTTTCGTGGCGCCCCGCCTGAAGCCCCACTTCGCGGTGATCGGGGAGCCCTCGGGCTGGGAGGGGATCACCCTGGGCTATAAGGGGAGGCTCCTCGTGAGGGCCCGGCGGGAGAAGGACCACTTCCACTCCGCCCACCACGAGCCCAACGCCGCCGAGGAGCTCATCAGCTACTTCGTGGCCATCAAGGCCTGGGCCGAGGCCATGAACGTGGGCCAGCGCCCCTTTGACCAGGTGCAGTACACCTTAAGGGACTTCAAGGTCCACCCCGCCGAGCTCAAGCAGGTGGCGGAGATGTTCTTTGACCTGAGGCTTCCCCCCAGGCTTCCCCCGGAGGAGGCCATCCGCCACCTCACGGCCTACGCCCCCCCCACCATAGAGCTGGAGTTCTTCGGCCGGGAAGTCCCCTACCAGGGGCCCAAGGACACGCCCCTCACCCGGGCCCTCCGCCAGGGAATCCGCAAGGCCGGAGGGAGGCCCGTCTTCAAACTCAAGACGGGGACGAGCGACATGAACGTCCTCGCCCCCCACTGGCCGGTGCCCATGGTGGCCTATGGGCCAGGGGACTCCACCCCTGGACCACACCCCCCACGAGCACGTGGAGGTGGAGGAGTTCCTTAAAGGGATTGAGGTTTTGCGGGAAGCCCTCGAGGCCCTGGCAAAGATGCACCCGCCGGGGTAAGCCCCTGGGCTAAACTGTTCGTGGTTCCCTATGGACTCGGGCTCCTCGCCCTTATCTTCCTCGCCCTCTTTCCCCCCACCGCCCCCTGGAGCGAGCGCCTGGTCACGCCCCTGGTGGCCCTGGCGGCCGGGGCTTACGTGGCCCGGAAGAGGAACCAAAGGGCCTTCGGGCTCGCCCTTCTGCTCCTCGGGCTGGGCGACCTCCTCTGGACCCTGGAGGACTTAAAACGCCTCCGCCCAGGGCTTTACCTGGAAGTCCCTTACTTCCTGGGCTACGCCCTCCTCACCCTGGCCCTCCTCCGGCTTCCCGGGAAGCCTCCCCGCCTCGCCCTGGCCCTCCTGCCCCTGGCGGCGCTGGGCCTCCTCACCGCCTGGGAGCCCACCTTGGGCGTGGACCGCATCTATAGCGCCTGGGACGCCCTGCTTCTCTTCCTTCTCCTGCCGCGGCTGGAAGGGCTCTTTGAGCGCTTCCTCCTGGGGCGGGCCCTCCTGGGAACCGGGCTTCTCCTCTTCCTGGTGGCCGACATGGCCTACGCCCTTCTGCAGGGGGGCCCGGGCTACCCCACGGGCCACCCCCTGCACCTCCTCTGGACCCTGGGTTACCTCCTCCTGGCCCTGGGGGTGGAGGCGGAGGACCAGGGGGAGCCTCCCTTCCCCCTCCTGGCCCTGACCCTGGGGGGGCTTTTCCTGATGCCCGCCCTCCTGACCCAGGAGCCCACCCCCCTGGGGGTACGCCTCCTGGCCCTCTACGGGGGGCTTACGGGGAGCCTGGGGCTCCTCTACGCCACCTACCTGGGGTGGCGGCGCACGGCGGCCCACCAGCAGCGCTGGAGCCGCTTCCTGGAGCCTTGGCCCGGCTTTCCCCCCGGGTCACCCAGACCCTGAGCCCGGAGGGGGTCCTTCTGGGCGCCCTCGAGGCCGCCCAGGAACTCCTCCCCGAGGCGGTGGGCCTGGAGCTCAGGGCCCGGCGGGGCCTGGTGGGGGAGCGCACCCCCCACGCCCTCCTCGTCCCCCTAAACGGGGACACCGCCTACCTCTACCTCCAGACCCCCCCCAAGGAAGAGGTGCCGGAAAGCTTCCTCTCCCTCCTGGGGGAGCGCCTGCGCCAGGTGCTGAGGCAGGTGGAGTGGGGCACCCTGGCCCTCACCGACCCCCTCACCGGCCTCCTAAACCGCCGGGGCCTCGAGGCCGAACTGCCCAAGCTCCTCGCCCTCGCCCGGCGCTACCAGGCCCCGGTGAGCGTGGTCCTGCTGGACATAGACCGCTTCAAGCGGGTGAACGACACCTACGGCCACCCCGTGGGGGACGAGGTGCTTAGGCGCCTGGGCCGCCTTCTCCTGGCCAGCCTGCGTAAGGAGGACCTGGCGGTGCGCTATGGGGGGAGGAGTTCCTCCTGGTCCTCTTCGGGGCCGGCCGGCAGGCGGCCAAGGAAGTGGTGGAAAGGATCCGGCTCCGCTTCCGTGCCGAACGGATTCCCCCCGTCCCCAACCCCCTCACCCTCTCCGCCGGGATCGCCGGGGGGGAGGTGCCGGAGGGAGGGGAGGCCCTGGAGGAGTGGATCCTTAAGGCCGACTACGCCCTCCTCCGGGCCAAGGAAGCGGGGCGGGACCGGGTGACCCTGGCCTGAGTACCCCGCTCTGGCTTTCGCCAGAGCGGGGGCCCCAAGGAAGAGCTACTTCTTGGGCATCATCTTGGCCATCATGGCTCGAGGGCCTTCCGCTCCTCGCCCATGTGGCCGAAGGCCTTGCCCAGGGCCTTCAGAAGCAGGAAAAGCACCCCCAGGGCCTTCTGCACCTCGGGATCGGAAAGCTGCTTCAGAAGGCCCGAAAGGCCCACCCGGGGCGGGTTCTGCATCGCCTCGGGGGTAAAGGTCTCGGCAAGGCCCTTCTGCAGGCTCCCGCCATCATGCCCACGGCGGCCGGCTCAATGCGGGAAAGGATGTCCAAAACGTTCGCCCCGTGGGAAACGAGCCTGAGGAGCTGGGGTTCCATGAGCATCCCCAAGCCCTCCCCGAAGTTCTCCGAGAGGTGCCCGAGGAAGGCCAAGGCCCCGGACTTGTCCAGCTTCTCCAGGGTCTCCGCCAGCTTCTCCAGGGCCTCCGCCTGGTCCAGGAAGCGGGCCAGGAGAGAGACCAGCTGCAGGTTCTTGGGGTCCATGAGGAGGCCCAGGTTCTCGGACAGGGTCTCCCCCACCCCCATCTGGGCCAGGAGGGCGAGGCCGCTTTTCTCCAGCACCTCTTCCAGGCGGGCGAGGCGCTCTTCCACGCTGAGGGCGGTTTCCATGCTCACCTCCTACTCAATGAGGGTGGCGAACCAGAAGCCTCAAAGAGCATCTTGGTCACCCGCACCCACTTGCCCACGGCCATAACGCCGCAGGAGGGCATGCCCGTGCCCGCAAGCACCCGGTCAAAGGAACACTGGGGCAGGAGGCGTTGTCGCCAAAGTCCATGATGCACATGGCCACGGGGTTGAAGGGCTCGCCGATGTAAGCCCCCTTGAGGTCCGAGGCGATTACCCCGGCCACGTACTCCCCCTGG
This sequence comes from Thermus kawarayensis JCM 12314, assembly GCA_001311545.1. The sequence continues at coordinate 5,139 of BBBL01000030.1, forward strand.
AAGTGGGCCACCACCCCGGCGGGCGGGAGCATGAGGGCGGGGTTCACCGTGTCCCCGATGACGAAGACGTTGGGGAACCTCGTGGAACGGAAGGTCATGCGGTCCACCTCGGGGAAGCCGTTGGAACCGGCCAGGGGCTTTCCCGCACTACCTGGTTGGGGGCGAAGGGAGGCACCAGGATGAGGAGGTCGTAGGAAAGCTCCCGGCCGTCCTTGGCCTTGACCCTGCCTCCCTCAAAGGCCACGGGCTCAAACTCCCCGTGGAAGGCGATGCCCTTGGACTTGAGGATCTCCAGCACCTTCCCCGAGATCACCGGCCCCATGCCCGCCAGGGGGGCGGGGTTCAGGTGGAACACCTCCACGGTGCTCTTTTCCCGGACGCCCTTGACCTTGAGGCGAACTCCGCCTGCCCCGCCACCTCGTAGGCGCCGGGGGGCAGGGGTAGTAGGGGGAGGAGACCCCACCACCACCCTCCCGCCCTTAAAGCCCTTCAGGGCCTCGCGGAGCTTTAAGCTCCCGCCATGCTCCAGGGGGCGTGGCCGTCTTGGGCCGGGGAGGGCATGGCCTCCGCCCCCAGGGAGACGATGAGGTAATCGTAGGCGAGCTCCCCCGCCGAGGTCTTCACCTTGTTGTGGGCCGGGTCCAGGGCCTCCACCGTGGCCTGGAGGTACTGGATGCCCCGCTTCTCCAGGTTGGCCAAGGGACGGCGGATCTCCTCGGGCTCCCGCATGCCGAAGGCACCCAGGGGTAGGCGGGCATGAACTCGTGGTGGGTGTTCCGGTCCACCAGGGTGACCTCCACCCCCTTCCCCAGAAGCCGCTTCACCTTGTTGGCCGCCACCAGGCCGCCGGAACCGCCGCCCAAAACCAGAACCTTGACCATCTGCCACCTCCCGGGTACAGGTACCATGTACCCCTACTTCCAGGGTGCACCCAGGGCGTTCGTGAAGGTAGGTGCAAATGCCCCTATCCCCGCAAGCGGGAGGCGAAGAGGAGGCCGAGCCCCAAAAAGCCCAGGACCTCCCCCACCCCCACCCCCCGGCCCAGAGCGGGGAGGAGGTACCAGGCAGGTGCACCAGGCGGAAGAAGGCCAGCCAAAGGGCGACGGGAAGAAGGTAGCGGGCCTCCCGTTTGGGGAGGTTGGTGAGGAGGTAGAGAAAGGGGAGGAAAAACCCCCCCACCACCCAGAGGGCGGCCACCCCGTCCCAAGGCCCTTGGAGGCGCTTAAGGTAGAACTCCACCTCGTGGGGGAAGTCCGCCCCCCAGACGATGATGAGGGTGGTGGCTTCCAGGTAGATCCAGACGATGGAGAGGGCGAGGAGGAGGTTGGTGTGGTTCTGGGCCTGGCCTAGAAGGGCAGCCGTGCCCCGCCGCGCGGCCAAGGCCACGCTCACGGCCAGGGCCAGGACCACGGCGGAAAGGAGGAGGATGGGCCCGTAGGAGGCGGAGTAGAAGTGGGCCTCGAGGCTCTTGAAGAGGTCAAAGGAGAGGAAGGTGGCGGCGGCAAAGACCAGGGGAAGCCCCCAGGCTCCCACCTCGGCCCGGTGCTCCCCGGGTTTGAGCTTGAGGAGCACCCAGGAGAAGAGGGCGAAGAAGAGGAGGTAGCGTACCAGCAGGAAGGGGGCGTTGAGGTAAGGGGCCCGGTGGGCCAGGACGGGATCCAGGCCGGCCCCGGGCCTCGCCCAGGGAAAGAGCTCCGGCAGGAAGAAGAAGAAGGGCAGGCCCAGGAGCCCCATCAGGGCAGGAGGCGGGCCAGGGGGTAGAGGTAGGGCTCCAAAGGAAGGCCCCAGCGGCTCCTTAGGGCGTTGTGAAGGAGGAGGAGGAGAAGGGCCCCTAAGGAGAGCAGAAGGAAGGAGGCGAAGGGGAAGTAGGCGGCCGGAGCCCCAGGAGAAAGGCCGAGGCGTAAAGGCCTAGCCCCAAGGCCCAAGGCCAAGGGGGGTTCGCTTCAATAGACCTCTGCATTCACCACCTCCAAGGGGCAGGCCTCCAGGAGGAGGCACCGCTTGATGTAGTGGGCGATGAGCCAGCGCTCCCTCTCGGGGATGCGGCTCCTGTAGGAGAGCATGCGGCCAAAGCCGTTGGTGGCGGCGAAGTAGAAGTAGCCCTCGGGCATGGCCTTCACCCCGGGGTCGTGGAAGGAGCGGGGCCTCGGCACCCCCAAGGGGATGACCCGGCCGTCCCCTTGGGCGTTCAGGCCGTGGCAGATGGCGCAGAAGCTCCGGTACAGCGCCTTACCCCGGAGGAGGTCTTCCTCGGTGAAGGCGAAGGGGTTTTCCGCAAAACCCCCTTCGGGCTTGAGGCCCAGGCGCACCTCGGGGTTCAGGTTCTCCCCGAAGGGCACCCGCTCGGGGGAGACCTCCACCTTGAGGGGGCTCTCCCGAAAGGCCTTGACCTTGGGCTGGTCCCACATCCAGCCGCAGGCGGAAAGGAGGGGCAGGAGGAGAAGAAGGAACCTAGTCACGCCGCACCTCCTCCACCTCCGCCCCAAGGCTCTCCAAGAGGGCCCGGGTGGCCTCGAGGTCAAACCGGGGGTCCGAGGCGTAGACGAAAACCCCGTACTCGTCCAGAAGGACCCGCACGTAGGCCCTGGCCTGCACCGCCGGGTGGACGGCCAGGGGCAGGCCGTTGATGTAAAGGAGGTAGAGGAAGATGCCCACGGTGATGGTGAGGATGGTGAGCTCAAAGGTCACCGGGATGTAGGCAGGCCAGCCCAGAAGGGGCTTCCCCCCGGCGTTGTGGGGGTAGTCCAGGGTGGTGTAAACCTGGAGGAAGAGGCCGAGGCCCGCCCCCAGGACCCCTAGGGCGAAGGCCACCCAGGGGATGCGCCCGTCCCCTCCCAAGACCTCCTCAATGCCCTCCACGGGGTTGGGGGTGAGGGCCTCGAGGCGGCGGTACCCCCGCTCCCGCAAAGCCCGTAGCGCCCCCAAAAGCCTCTCCGGCGTGTCAAAGTAGGCCATGAGTCCGTAGAGCATCCCGCCCTCCTAGTGCTTCCGCAGCTTGTGGAAGAGGTGTACCATCTCGGCCACGGCGATGGGAGGAAAGAGGCGGATGAAGCCGCAAGGCCAAAGAGGAAGAAGCCCAGGGTGCCCAAGAAGAGGGTCCAGTCCACCCAGGTGGGGAAGTAGAGGTGGGAGTTCCCCGGCAGGTAATCGCGGGAGAGCTGATGACCACGATCACGAACCTCTCCAGCCACATGCCCACGTTGGCCAGGATGGAGAAGATGAAGAGCCAGGCCACGTTCCTCCGGAACCGGGGGAACCAGAGGGTCTGCAGAAGGACCACGTTGATGAGCATCATGGCCCAGTAGTAGGGGGCGTAGGGCCCGGTCATGCGCCAGAGCTGCTGGGCCCACTCGGCGGGCTCGGCCGAGTACCAGGCCATGAAGATCTCCAGGAGGTAGATGTAGGCCACCCCCAGGCCGCTGGCCAGGGTCACCTTGGCCATCCAGTCCAGGTGCCTTTCAGTGATGACCCCCTCCAGGCGGTACCACCGCCTCAGGGGGATGATGAGGGTGAGGGCCATGGCGAAGCCCGAGTAGATGGCCCCGGCGGCGAAGAAGGGCGGGAAGACGGTGAGGTGCCAGCCCGGGACCACCCCGTAGGCGAAGTCCATGCTCACCACCGAGTGCACGGAGATGACCACGGGGGTGGCGAGGCCCGCCAGGAGGACGTAGACCGCCCGGTAGCGCTGCCAGTGCACCGCGTTCCCCGTCCAGCCCAGGGAAAGCCACCCGTAAAGCCTCCTCCGCCAGCCCCGGCTCCTTTCCCTGAGGAGGGCCAGGTCGGGGATGAGGCCCAGGTAGAGGAAGAGGGTGGAGATGGTGAGGTAGGTCATGATGGCCAGCACGTCCCAGGAGAGGGGGCTCTTGTACTGGGGCCAGAGGGCCATGTGGGTGGGGTAGGGCATGACCCAGTAGAAGAGCTGGGGCCGGCCCATGTGGATGAGGGGGTAGGTGGCGGCGGAGAGCACGGCGAAGAGGGTCATGGCCTCCGTGACCCGGTTTAAGGAGTCCCGCCAGTTCTGGCGCATGAGGACCAGGATGGCGCTGATCAGGTCCCGGCGTGGCCGATGCCGATCCACCAGACGAAGTGGACGATGTCCAATCCCCAGGCCACGGGCTGGTTGATGCCCCAGGTGCCGAGGCCCTTCACAAAGGTGACGAAGATGGCGTAGAGCCAGGCCAGGGTCAGGGCGAAGCCCACCGCGAAGACCACCCGCCAGGGCCTGGGCGGGGGCTTCTCCACGGGCTCCAGAAGCTTCTCCACCAGGGTCTTTTCCGTCCACTCCCCCTGGATGAGGTCGTGGTCGGGGTGCCTTTCAGCCATGGGCCTCCTCCTTCAGCCTCGGGTTCGGGTTTTTCAGATGGGCCAGGTACGTGGTGCGGGGCCAGGTGTTGGCCTCTTCCAAGAGGGCGTAGTGCCGCCCCTCCTTCCGGTGGACCTGGATGGGGTCCTCGAGGTCCAGGAGGTCCCCGAAGTGGATGGCCTTCCCCGGACAGACCTCCTGGCAGGCGGTCCGGATCTCCCCGGTGCGGATCCCCCGCCCCTCCTTGGCGGCCTGGGCCCGGGCGAGCTCTATGCGCTGCACGCAGTAGGTGCACTTTTCCATGACCCCACGGCTTCTGACCGTGACCTCGGGGTTCATGAGGAGGGAAAGGGGGCTCTCCTTGGCCCGCCTCGGGTCCCCCCGGCCTATGAAGGCCTCGGCGTAGGGGAAGAAGTTGAAGCGCCGCGCCTTGTAGGGACAGTTGGCGGAGCAGTACTTGGTCCCCACGCAGCGGTTGTAGACCATGAGGTTCAGGCCCTCGTCGGAGTGCTCCGTGGCCGCCACGGGGCAGACCGCCTCGCACGGGGCCTTCTCGCAGTGCTGGCACATGACGGGCTGGTGGAAAACCCCTTCCTTGGCGAAGTAGCGGTCCACGCGGATCCAGTGCATCTCCCGGCCCTTTTGCACCTCCTCCTTGCCCACCACGGGGATGTTGTTCTCCACCTGGCAGGCGAGGACGCAAAGCCCGCACCCCAGGCACCGGGTGAGGTCCACGCTCATGGCCCAGGCGTGCTCCCCCTGGGGCCAGGGAGGGTAGAAGGAGAGGGGCTTTCCCTCCTTAGGCTCCGCCTTCAGGGCCTCGGCCTCGGTGAGGACCTTCACCGCCTCCACCTCCCCCAGGTAGCCGTGGTACTGGGTGGAGACCAGGGGGTAATCCCGGCCCGTGGGGGCCACCTCCGCCGGGAAGGCCACCCCTCCGGGGTGGAAGAAGTGGGAAAGGGGGGCCACCAGGCTCCCCGTTGGGGATGAGGGAAGGGGCCAGAGGGGAAGGAGGGCCTCCCTTTCCCCCGCCCGCACCCGGAGAAGGGGGCGCCGGGGGTCGGCCCGGCGCTCCCGGGAGCGGATCTCCTCCAGAAACCCCAAGGCCGCCGCCTCCTCCTCCCCGGCGAGGAGGGCCCCGTCCCAGACCAGGCGGCTTAAGGGCCTGGGGAAGCTCCTGGAGGTAGGGGTTTTCCCGGTAGCGGCCGTCGTAAAGGCTGGCGTCCGGGCGCAGGGTG
>BBBL01000031.1 GCA_001311545.1 Thermus kawarayensis JCM 12314
CCTGGAGGACGGCGGCTCCCAGGATGAGCACCGGGTTTTGCGCCTTCTCCCAGGCCTCCCTGGCCTTGCGCGCCGCCTCGCTCCCCTCCTTCTCCCCGAGGAGGGCGAGGAGGATCTCCCGCTCCTCCCCGGGGCGTGGACCTCCTGGATGGCGGCCCACCTCATGAGGGGGGCGCGGTAGGGGGCGAAGAGGGCCATCTTGTCCGCGCGCCGGGGCATCCTCTCCTTGATGGAGAGTCGGCGAAGGGGATGCCGTGGGCAAAGCGGTGGGGGGCTTGAGGTCCCGCACGAACTCGGAGAGGCGGAGGTGGAGGATGGGGGCTTCCTCCGTGGGGTCCCCGAGGACCAGGGCGAAGTCTGCCCGCAGGAGGTCTTCCAGGGTGGCCGCCGGGAAGAGGCTCGCCGGGGCGGCGGTGCGGCCCTGGAAGTCCAGGTGGGGGGTCTTGAGGGCCTTGGCCAGCTCGGCCGCCAGGAGGCCCTCCTCCAGGGTGGCGTCGTGGGCGAGGTAAAGCCCCACCTCCTCGCCCCTCGCCTCCCTCAGGCCCTCCTTGAGGGCCAGGAAGGCCTCCTCAGGTGGCCTCCACGAGCCTCCCCTCCTTCCGCACCAGGGGGGTCTTGAGGCGGTTTTGGTCCGCCCACTCGTGCCCGAAGCGGCCCGCGTCGCAAAGCCAGATCTCGTTGACCTCGGGGACCTCCCGGGCCCGGACCCTGAGGAGCTCGCCGCTACGGGTGTCGGCGGTGATCCCGCACCCCACGGGGCAGAGGGCGCAAGTTGTGGGGGTTTCCTCCATCTCCCAGTTGCGGGCGCGGAAGCGGGCGGTGAGGTCCAGAAGGGCCCCCACCGGGCAGATGTCCGTGATGTTCCCGGAGAAGCCCGAGGGGAGGCCGAAGTCCATGGTGCCGATGAAGGTGTGCACCCCCCTTTCTATGAAGTCCAGCACCTCGTCCCCGGGCACCTCTTCAAAGTAGCGCACGCACCTTTTGCAGTGGATGCACCGCTCCCGGTCCAGGATGACGAAGGGGGAGAGGGGGTGGTGCTTGTCCACGTGGCGGCGGGTGAACTCAAAGCGGGTGTAGACGGGCAGGGAGAGGGGGTCCTTCTGGTAGTACTTCTCGTAGAGCCCGTACTCCACGGTGCGGTCCTGGAGCTCGCAGGCCCCCCCCTTGTCGCAGGTGGGGCAGTCCAGGGGGTGGTTCAAGAGGGTGAACTCCACCATCCCCGCCTGGGCCTCCCTGACCACCTCGGAGAGGGTGTCCACCACCATCCCCTCCGCCACCGCCGTCACGCAGCTTGCGGCGAGCTTGGGCTGCCAGGCGATCTCGGGCTCGCCTTTCTCGTCCAGAACGGGCTTCCCGTCGGGGCCTTTCTTGGGAAGGCCGATCCTGACCAGGCACATGCGGCAGGCCCCGATGGGGGAGAGGTGCTTCTCCGAGCAGAAGAGGGGCACGTCGTACCCCGCGTGGAAGATGGCGTCCATGACGCTGGTGCCCGGGGGCACCTCCACCGTGCGGTCGTTGACCTTGACCCTCACCATGTCACCTCCAAAGAGCGGGCCTGGGCACGGGGCGCTTCTCCCGCGCCAGGGCCAGGTACTGGTCCTTGAAGTGCTTCAAGGAGCCCTTCACCGGCCACACCGCCGCGTCCGCCAGGGGGCAGAAGCTCCGGCCCTCGATGAGGGGGAGGAGGGCCTCGAGGTTCTCCACGTCCTTCTCCTCGCCCTCGCCCTGGCCGATCTTGGCGAAGAGGTTCACCATGAAGCCCGCCACCCCCTCGCGGCAGGGGGTGCACTTGCCGCAGGACTCGTGGGCGTAGAAGCGGGTGATGTTCCACATGGCGTCCACCATGCTCACCCGCTCGGGGATGAGGATCACCCCCCGGTCCCCAGCATGGAGCCCTTGGCCTGCAGGTGCTCGTAGCTCATGGGGGTGTCCAGGATCTCCTCGGTGAAGGGCAAGGGCGGGGTGGAGGAACCGCCCGGGATGAGGGCCTGGATGGGCTCCAAGGGCCCCCCCGCCCACTCGTAGATGAGCTCGCGGAAGGTGGTGCCCATGGGAAGCTCGTAGACCCCGGGGCGCCTCACGGGCCCGGAGATCTGGTAGAGCTTCATCCCCTTGGACTGCTCCGTGCCCATCTGGGCGAACCAATGGGCGCCCCGCTCCAGGATGGGCACCACCGCCGCCAGGGTCTCCACGTTGTTGATGGTGGTGGGCATGCCCCATAGCCCCGCCTGGGCGGGGAAGGGGGGCTTCAGCCGGGGGTTGGCCCGGAGGCCCTCCAGGGAGTTCATGAGGGCCGTCTCCTCCCCGCAGATGTAGGCCCCGGCCCCCCGGTGGACGAAGAGGTCAAAGGAAAAGTCCGTGCCGAAGAGGTTCTTCCCCAAATAGCCCCGCGCCCGGGCCTCCCCTATGGCCGCCTCGAGGCGGTCCGCCGCCCTGCGGTACTCCCCGCGGACGTAGATGTAGCCCACCGTGGCCCGAATGGCGTACCCGGCGATGATCATCCCCTCGATGAGGAGGTGGGGGACGTCCTCCAGGATGTAGCGGTCCTTGAAGCTCCCGGGCTCGGACTCGTCGGCGTTGCAGATGAGGTAGTGCTGCTTCCCGTCCTTGGGCATGAAGCTCCACTTGACCCCGGTGGGGAAGCCCGCCCCGCCCCCGGCCCCGTAGCCCCGAGCGCTTCACCTCCTCTATGACCTCCTCGGGGGTCTTCTCCTTCAGGACCCTTCGCGCCGTCTCGTACCCTCCCTGCCTCAGGTAGTAGTCCAGGGTCCAGGACCCCTCCTTGCCCACGTGGCGTAGAGGGTCCGCTGGAAGCGGGGGTCCAGTCCGGAAAGGATGGGTCCGGTCATACCTCCACCTCGTGCACGTGGTGGCCGCACTTCCCGGGGAGTTCTATCTCCTCCAGGCGCTTGCCCGCCCGTAGGCCCTCGAGGAGGGCCGTAAGCCTCGCCCGGGTCACGCACTCCACATAGGGCTCGTCGTTCACCTGGATCACGGGAGCGGTGTGGCAACTCCCCAGGCACTCCACCTTCTGCACGCTGAAAAGCCCGTCCGGGGTCACCTCCCCGGGGCCGATGCCCAGGGTCTCGGTGAGGTGGTCCCAAAGCTCCTCCGCCCCGGCGAGCTTGCAGCTTAGGGTGGCGCAGACCTGGAGGTGGTAGCGCCCCGTGGGCACGAACTGGTAGTAGGAGTAGAAGCTCGCCACCCCCATCACCTCCGTGGGGGTGGTGCCCACCAGGCGGGCGATCTCCTCCACGCGTTCGGGCCGGATCCAGCCCTCCTCCTGCTGCACCCGCCTTAAGAGGGGCATGATGGCCGAGCGGCGCCCCTCGGGCGGGTACTTGGCGAAGGTCTCCTCCAGGAAGTCCTGCTTGTCGTCAAAGAACCCCATCTTCCCTCCCTTAGCGGTCCACGTCCCCCATCACGGGGTCCAGGCTGGCGATGATGGCCACCATGTCGGGGACCTGCTGCCCCTTGCAGGCGTAGGGGAGGCTTTGCAGGTTGACGAAGCTCGGGGCCCGCACCTTGACCCGGTAGGGCATGCTCCCCCCGTCGGAGACGATGTAGTAGCCGAGCTCTCCCCGGGCCGACTCCGTGGGCACGTAGACCTCCCCCTTCGGGGGGTGGAAGCCCTCGGTGTAGTGCTTGAAGTGGTAGATGACCGCCTCCATGGAGGTCTCCAGGAGGTGCCGGGGGGGCGGGGTGATCTGGGGGTTGGGGTCGCGCACGGGGCCCGGTTCTAAGCGCTCCAGGGCCTGCTGGATGATCCTCACCGACTCCCGCATCTCCCGGATGCGGACGAGCATCCGGTCAAACACGTCCCCGCGCTCGCCCAGGGGCACGTCAAAGGCGTAGGTCTCGTAGCCCGAGTAGGGGTAGGCCTTGCGCACGTCGTAGTTCACCCCGCTGGCCCTTAAAGACCCCCCGGTGAGGCCGAGGTGGATGGCCACCTCGGGCGGGATCACCCCCACGCCCCGGGCCCTCTCGTGGAAGATGGGGCTTTCGGCGAAGAGGGCCTCGTACTCGTCGATGCGGTGGGGGAGGACCTCTAAGAGCTTCTTGAGCTCGGGGACGAACTCCTCGGGCAGGTCTTCCTTGACCCCGCCGATGCGGATGTAGTTGTGGTGGAAGCGCTGGCCCGTGACCCACTCAAAGAGGTCCAGGATGCTCTCCCGCTCGCGGAAGGCGTAGAAGAAGGGGGTGAGGGCCCCGAGGTCCAAAAGCCCGGTGCCCAGGAAGACCAGGTGGCTCGCCAGGCGGGAGAGCTCGTTGAGGATGACCCTTATGGTCTCCGCCCGGGGAGGCACCACCGCCCCCACCAGCTTCTCCACCGCCAGGGCGTAGGCCAGGTCGTGGGCGAAGGAGTGGAGGTAGTCCATCCGGGGCGTATACGTGATCACCTGCGTATACGTCCGGTTTTCCATGTTTTTCTCGAAGCCGGTGTGGAGGTAGCCGATGTGGGGCACCACCTCCAGGACCTCCTCCCCGGAGAGGGTCACCACCAGGCGCAGCACCCCGTGGGTGGAGGGGTGCTGGGGGCCCACGTTCAGGGTCATCACCTCGGTGCGGAGCTCCCGGGGTTCCTCGGGAAGGGGGGCGTCCAGCTCCAGGTAGTCTTTCATTTGACCTCCTTGGCCTTCATGAGGTCGGCCCAGAGGGCCCTGTAGCCCTTGCGGCTTCCTCCTTGTAGAGGGTGAGGCCCGGGCTTTTGCCGGTGATGGCCGCCCGGAACTCGCTGGGGATGATGTACCGGCCCTCGCGGAAGAGGGTGGGGGTTTCGCCCAAGGGGTAGTCCTTGCGCAAGGGGTGGCCCTCGAGGTCCTCCGGGGTGAGGATCTTCCGGAGGTCGGGGTGGCCCTCAAAGACGATGCCGAACATGTCGTAGACCTCCCGTTCCAAAAAGTTCGCGCTTCCCCAGAGGTCGGTCACCGTGGGGAGCCGGGGGTCTTTCTCGGGGACGAAGACCCGGGCGAAGAAGCGGCTCCCGTCCCCGTCCTTCCACCCCGGGAGGGAAACCAGCTCGTAGACCACGGCGAAGCGCTCGGGGCGGGGGTCGGGGTAGTCTAGGTAGTCTATCCCCACGATGTCCGCCAGGTAGTTGAAGCCGAGCTCCTTGTAGCGGGCCATCTCCTCCTTGAAGCGCTCCCTCGGCAGGACCACCCAGAGGTTGCCGAGGCCGTTATCCTCAATGGGGTAGCCCTTGGCCCGGGCCTCTTCCAAGACGCGCTCAAGCCGCATGCCTCACCCCCTCGCCCGCTTCCAGGCGGCCACCGGCGGGAGCCTGCGGCCACTTTCGTCGTAGGCCTGGCCCCGCACCTTCTTCTGGAGCTGCATCACCGCGTAGATGAGGCCTCGGGCCTGGGGGGGCAGCCGGGGACGTAGACGTCCACGGGCACCACCGAGTCCACGTTCTGCACGATGGCGTAGTTGTTGAACATCCCCCCGAGCTGGCGCAGGCCCCCATGGAGATCACCCACTTGGGGTCGGGCATCTGCTCCCAGACCCGGCGCATCACCGGGGCCATCTTCTTGGAAAGCCTCCCGGCCACGATCATCACGTCCGCCTGGCGGGGGCTTGCCCGGAAGACCTCGCTTCCGAAGCGGGCCAGGTCGTTCCGGGCGTCGGTGGAGGCCATCATCTCAATGGCGCAGCAGGCCAGGCCGAAGGTGGCGGGCCATAGGGAGTTGCTCCGGCCCCAGGCCACGAGCTTCTCTAAGGTGGTGAAGAGGATTCCCTCCCGTTCCAGCTCCTGCACGTCCCGCTCAAAGAGGTCCTTCAGTGCCACCGCATCACCCCCTTCCACCACTCGTAGAGGAAGCCCACGAAGAGGAGCAGGGTGAAGCCCAAGGCCCCGAGGAACCCGTAGAGGCCAAGCCCCCCTGCGCTCACCGCATAGGGCCAGAGGAAGGCCACCTCCACGTCAAAGAGGATGAAGAGCATGGCCACCACGTAGAAGTGGACGGGGAAGCGCCGCACCTCCCCCGCGGGGTCGTTCCCCGACTCGTAGGGCATGAGCTTGGCCCGCCCCGGCTTCTTGGGGCCCAGGACGGCCCCCACCACCAGGGCAGCCACCCCGATGAAGAGGGCCACCCCCAGGTAGATCAGGATGTTCACGTACTCCGCTATGGGCGCCAAGGTTCCCTCCTTTCGTGCCTCTCTTCACGAGCTGGGTCCCCGAAACCCTCAAGGACCCGCCCAGGTTCCTGCCCATCTTACTACCCCATCCCCGGGACAAAGGGGTAGGGCTACACCGTGCCCGGGGCTATTGGTGTAGTTCCCCTTTTTATGGGAAAAACGCCGCTACACTCCGGTGTAAGAAAGCCGGTCCCGCAGGCGGCGGAAGGCCTCGAGGTCCAGTTCCTCGGCCCGCACCCTAGGGGAAAGACCCAGGGCCACTAGGGCTTCCTCCACCCTCTCCCTGGGGTAGCCCGCGGCGGCGAGGGCGTTGAGGAGGGTCTTGCGCCGTCGGGAGAAGGCGGCCTCCAGGAGGGCGAAAAGCCCCGGATCGTCGGGAGCGCCCGTGGGGGTGAGGCGCACCAGGCTGCTCCACACCTTGGGCGGGGGGAAGAAGGCCCCCGGGGGGAGGTCCCAGAGCCTTTCCGCCCGGGCGTGGTGGGCCACCCGGAGGGAGAGGAGGCCGTAGGCGGGGGTCTTGGGCCTTGCGGTCATGCGTTCCGCCACCTCCTTCTGCACCAGGAAGACGAGGCGGGCGAAGCGCCCCGTCTTTAGGAGCCCGGTGACGAGGGGGGTGGCGATGTGGTAGGGGAGGTTGGCCACGAGGAGGCTTCCCTCCGGCACCTCCTCCCAGGGGTAGAGGAGGGCATCCTGGAAGACGAGGCGCACCGGGAGGCCCGAAAGGGTTTCCTCCAGAAGGGGCTTCAGGCGCAGGTCTTTCTCTATGGCCGTGACCGCCGCCCCGGCCTCGAGGAGGGCCCGGGTGAGGACGCCCAGGCCCGGCCCCACCTCGTACACGGGGCCGGTGAAGGGCCGGGCCGCCTCCACGATGCGGCGGAGGTGGGCCTCCGAGACCAAAAAGTTCTGGCCGAAGCGCTTGTCGGCGAAGAGGCCGTGGCGGGCCAGGAGCGCCTGCACCGCCTTGGGGGAAGTGAGGGGGTTAGCCATGGGGAAGGCGCTTCACCCTGGGGGCCAGGGGCTCTTCCTCCGGGAAAAGCTCCAGGTACTCCCCCAGGTCCAGGGCGTCAATCAGGGCGAACCGCTCCTTGAGGAGCACGCCCTCCTTCAGGGGCACGTGCCCGTAAACCCCGAAGCGGTAGCCATGCGCTCCACGTAGTCGGGGGTGCGGAACCACCAGGTCTTGGGCTCGCTTTGGGCGTAGAAGAGGGCATCGTACTCCTGGAGCCAGGGTACGGGGCCCACGTGGGCGAAGTGGACCCCCTCCAGGACCAGTTCCCGGGGAAAGGAGGCCATCCAGCGCTTTAGCCCCTCGGGCAGGGGCTTGCCCCCGCGCTCGGGGTGGAACTCCAGGTGCTTGAGGTGGCGGTTGCCAGGATGGGCTCCCCTCTCAAGGCGGCCTCGTCGTGGTTGCCCAGGAGAATGGTCACGTGGCCTTCCGCTTCCTCCTGAAACCCCTTCAGGCGGAACAGCTCGCGGATCTGGGCCCCGGCGGCCAGGCGGAGGTGGGTGGGGTCCTCCGGGTCGTAGGGGGAGAGCCCGGTGAGGCGCTCGTAGTCCCGGAGGGTCTTGGGGTGGACCAGGTCGCCCAGGAGGACCAGACGCGCCTCCCCTGCCCGCAGGGCCGCCGTGGGGCGGAGGTGGGCGTCGGCCAGCCCCTCGGCCTTGAGGAGGCGCCAAAGGGCGGGGAAGTTGCCGTGGAGGTCCCCGACGGCGATGACCCTCATCCCTTGAGGAGCTTCCTAAGCTCCCCGTAAAGGCTCCGGGTTTCCTCGGGGGTTTTGCCGTAGCCCCCGTACCTGGTGATGATCCGGGCCGCCTCTTTCCCCAGGCCCTTTTCCTTGAGCCTTTCCAAAAGCTGGTCAATGAGGCGGTAGGCCTCGGGTTTTTCCTCTTCCGGGGGGGTTTCAGGGAGGCCCTCCCCTCCCCTTCGGGAGCTTGGGGGGGTGAAGCGGCCTTTTTCGGGGTCGTAGTCCACCCACTGCTTCTCCAGGCGGTAGAGGTACCTTCCCACGCCGAACTTCACCGCCGCCCGCTTGAGGGCGTCGGAGAAGGCGGCCTTCAAGGAGTCCCCCTCGCCCACGTCCTCCTTGGTGACCTCGAGGACGGTGAGGCGGCACTTCACCTCCACCACCCGCTCGCGGCGCTCCCCCCGCTCGTCCTTCACCGTCCTTTCCGCGTCGGCCAGCACCTCGTAGGCGTCGTGCCAACTCGGGGCCCACCACCTTGTCCAGCCGGTCCAGAACCGTGCGGGCGTCCACGTAGGGGACCACGAGGGCCCGCTTTTTATCCCGGGAGAGGGCCTCTATGCGCCACTGCACCTCCCCTTTGGGGAAGGGTTCGGCTAGCTTGCGCCAGACTTCGTCCATAGGTCCAAGTTTACTTTAGCTTTTTCTCACCCTAAAGCCCCCCTAAAGGAGGGAGACTAGGGGCATGAAGCGCTGGCTGTGGTTCCTGCCCTTTCTGGGCCTAGCTTGGGCCATGGAGGTCCGCCTCACCGCCACCTTGGCCTTTGACCTCTTTCCCCAGGCGGTGGTGGTGGAGCGGGTGGTGGAGCCCCAGGGAATCGTGGTGGTCTACGGGGGCTCACAGGCGGGGGCCGTTTTCCGCTACCACGACGAGGACCTCCGCCGCCGGGGCTGGGTGCGGGTGAAGTACGAGGTGAAGAAGAACGAGTGGAAGGCGGAGTACCGCAAGGGCAAGGCCAAGGCCACCCTCTCGGTCAAGGACAAGAAGGGCCGGGTGGAGGTGCGCCTTAAAGAAGGGGACTAGACAAGGCCCGGGCCCCTTGCTACCCTAAGGGGCGCGTGGGGCCGTGGCGCAGCTGGGAGCGCGCCTGAATCGCACTCAGGAGGTCACGGGTTCGAGTCCCGTCGGCTCCACCAGAAGGCCTCCCGCCTTGGGCGGGAGGCTTGGCCTTTTTAAGTACCCCGCTCTGGCGAAAGCCAGAGCGGGGGCCCCAACACCCATGCGAATCCGCCTCCAATCCGGTCCAATGAGACCAGGATTAGTGTAGGCGGTCCGGGGCGTTACGGAGGCGTTACCCCGTTACAGCCCGAGGAGCCACTCCACAAAAGCGTTGACCACGTCGTTCTCCGCAAGGAGTTCGGGGTTTTCCAGGGCCGCCAGATAGAAGGCGCGGACGAGGTCCGGGGGCGGGTCCCTAAGGAGGTCCTGGACGCTTTTCCCCGGGTAGGGTCCCTTCGCCAGGGGGGCGGTCAGGCGGGAGGCGGTGGCCAGGGGGGCGGCCTCCTTCAGGGCCTCCAGGGTCCTTTCCAGGAGAAGGCGCTCCCCGTCCGCCCCCAAGGCCTCCTTGGGGGTGAGGAGGGGGTTTCCCGAAAGGTCCCGCGCCTCCAGGCCCAGGGCGTAGAGCCTGCGGGCGAGGCTTTCCGGGCCCACCTCCAGGGGAAGGAGGACCTGGGCCTTCCCGTAGCGGACCTCGAGGGTGTACCTGCCTCCTCCGGCAGGGTGACGGCGGGGGCCACCTCCTCCAGGGCCGCCGTGAGGGGGGGGAAGCCCAAGGGCTTGGACGCCTGGGCCAGCGCCTTCCCTTCCTGCCAAAGGAGGGTTTCCAGGGCCCCCCTTTCCAGGTAGGGGGTGCCTTCCAGGCGCACCATGGGGAAGACCGCCTCCCCTTTGCGGAAGGGCCGGGCGTCCTGGTCGCCGGGGATAAGGGTGAGCCTGAGGACCTGAAGGCGGACCTGGGGGGCCTCGAGGCGGGCCAAGGCCCTCCTGGCGGCGAAGGCGGCGGGATGCCCCGGGTAGCGCTCCAGGAAGGCCCGGTAAAGCTCCCGGGCGTCAAGCCCGGCCCGCTCGGAGAGGTAGGCCCGGAAGAAGAGGGCCAGGGGCTCCTTCCTTCCCTCCAGATCCTTCAGGGCCTCCTGGAAGTCCCCGCCCTCGTCCAGGCGGAGGGCCCGGTCGTAGGCGCCTTGGCCCCCAGGTAGTCCCCGTAAATGGCCCTGAAGAGGCCCAGGTTGTAGTAGGCGGTGGCGTTGGGGTTTAGGCCCACCGCCCTCTCCGAGGCCAGGAGGGCCCGGGGAAGGTCCCCGGTGAGGTAGTAGGCCCAGCCCAGGTTGGTCCAGTAGAGCCAGGCCTCGGGGCGAAGCCTTAGGGCCTTGAGGAGGGCCTCCCTGGCCTCCTCCCCCTTTCCCTCGGCAAAGGCGGCGAAGCTCACCTCCTCCCAGGCCAGGGGCAGCTCGGGGAAGGCCTTTGCCAGCTTCCTCGCCGAGGCCTTCCAGCGCTCGTCCTCCAGGGCCCGGAGGACCAGGTGGGCGGCGGTCCTTTCCAGGACGTCCCCTCCCTCCATGGCCTCCGCCAGGGCTAAGGCCTCCTCTTTTTTCCCCTCGGAAAGGAGCCGGAAGGCTCGTAGGCCCGGGGAAACCTCCCCTGCCAGAGGAGGAGAAGCCTTTGGGGAAGAAGCCCCTCTAGAAGCCCACTTCCCCGGCCTTCCTTCAGGTCCAGGGCCGACCGGTGGAGGGGGTCGGGGTCCTCGCCTTGGGCCAGGGCCCGCAAGCGCTCCTCGGTAAGGGTGGG
>BBBL01000032.1 GCA_001311545.1 Thermus kawarayensis JCM 12314
CCTCCTCCCCACCCCCTTGGGGGACCAGACCCTGGGCCTCCGCCTCACCCCCCTGACGGAAGGGGACGCCCGGGAGCTCCTAAGGCCCTTGGAGGGCCGCGCCCACCTCGAGGCCTACAAGGAGCTCGTCCTCCGGGTTTCCCGGCTTTTGGAGGAGTTCCCCCAGGTGGAAACCCTGGAGCTCCATCTCCAGGGCCCCCGGGTGGCCCGCCACCGGGTGGTCCTGGCGGAGGGCGCATGGAGATCCTGAGCCCCAAGAACCCCCGGGTGAAGGCCTGGGCGGCCCTGAAGGAGCGCAAGGAGCGGGAAAAGACGGGGCTTTTCCTGGTGGAGGGAAGGCGGGAGGTGGAAAGGGCCCTGGAAGCCGGGCTGGAGCCCGTGGCCCTCCTCCTTGGGCCCAGGGCGGACCTGGAGGCGCCCCTTTCGGGGAAGGCCGAGGTGGTGCGCCTGGGGGAGGCCGCCTTGGAGCGGGTATCCAGCCGGGAAAACCCGGCCCAGGTCCTCGGGGTCTTCCGCCTTCCCCGTAAAGACCTCTCCCGGGTGCACCTCCCCCCCCATCCCCTGGTCCTGGTCCTCCTGGGGGTGGAAAAGCCGGGGAACCTGGGGGCCATCGTGCGGAGCGCCGACGGGGCCGGGGCGGACCTCGTCCTGGTGGCCGAGGGGGTGGACCTCTTCAGCCCCCAGGTCATCCGCAACTCCACGGGGGTGGTCTTCTCCCTCCCCGTCCTCCCGGTCCCCCAGGAGGAGGCGGCCCGTTTCCTAGAGGAGAAGGGCCTCTTCCTGGTGGCCGCCACCCCCCGAGGGGAGAGGGTCTACTGGAGGAGGACTACCGAAAGGGGGTGGCCTTCCTCCTGGGGGCGGAGGACCAGGGCCTGCCCCCAGGGTGGCTGGCCCGGGCCCACGCCCGGGTACGCGTCCCCATGCGGGGCCGGGCGGACAGCCTCAACGTCTCCGTCACCGCCGCCCTCCTCCTCTACGAGGCCCTGCGCCAGCGGTCCTTATAAGGGTCCCCTCAACCCCCTTGACAAAGGCCTGCCCGGGCAGAATAATGACCCTTGGTTGACACTCTCACCCTTTGAGCGTCAAAGGAGGGAGTGGATATGGCTGCGGAGGTGAAGACGGTGATCAAGCCCCTAGGCGACCGGGTCGTGGTGAAGCGGATTGAGGAGGAGCCCAAGACCAAGGGCGGCATCGTCCTGCCGGACACCGCCAAGGAGAAGCCCCAGAAGGGCAAGGTGATCGCGGTGGGCACGGGCCGCATCTTGGAGAACGGCCAGAAGGTGCCCCTCGAGGTCAAGGAGGGGGACATCGTGGTCTTCGCCAAGTACGGCGGCACCGAGATTGAGATTGACGGCGAGGAGTACGTGATCCTCTCCGAGCGCGACCTTTTGGCGGTCCTGCAGTAAGGAGGTGAACCATGGCGAAGATCCTGGTGTTTGACGAGACGGCTCGCCGGGCGCTGGAGCGCGGCGTGAACGCGGTGGCCGACGCGGTGAAGGTGACCCTTGGCCCCCGGGGCCGGAACGTGGTCCTGGAGAAGAAGTTCGGCTCCCCCACCATCACCAAGGACGGGGTGACGGTGGCCAAGGAGATTGAGCTGGAGAACCACCTGGAGAACATCGGGGCCCAGCTCCTCAAGGAGGTGGCCTCCAAGACCAACGACGTGGCCGGCGACGGCACCACCACCGCCACCGTTTTGGCCCAGGCCATCGTGCGGGAGGGTCTGAAGAACGTGGCCGCCGGGGCCAACCCCCTCGCCCTCAAGCGGGGCATTGAGAAGGCGGTGGAGGCCGCGGTGGAGAAGATCAAGCCCTGGCCATCCCCGTGGAGGACCGCAAGGCCATTGAGGAGGTGGCCACCATCTCCGCCAACGACCCCGACGTGGGCAAGCTCATCGCCGACGCCATGGAGAAGGTGGGGAAGGAGGGGATCATCACCGTTGAGGAGTCCAAGAGCCTGGAGACCGAGCTGAAGTTCGTGGAGGGGTACCAGTTTGACAAGGGGTACATCTCCCCCTACTTCGTCACCAACCCCGAGGCCATGGAGGCGGTCCTGGAGGACGCCTTCATCCTCATCGTGGAGAAGAAGGTCTCCAACGTGCGCGAACTCCTCCCCATCCTGGAGCAGGTGGCCCAAACCGGCAAGCCCCTTCTCCTCATCGCCGAGGACGTGGAGGGCGAGGCCCTCGCCACCCTGGTGGTGAACAAGCTCCGGGGCACCCTGAACGTGGCCGCGGTGAAGGCCCCCGGCTTCGGTGACCGCCGCAAGGAGATGCTCAAGGACATCGCGGCCGTCACCGGCGGCACCGTGATCTCCGAGGAGCTCGGCTTCAAGCTGGAGAACGCCACCCTCTCCATGCTGGGCCGGGCCGAGCGGGTGCGCATCACCAAGGACGAGACCACCATCGTGGGCGGCAAGGGCAAGAAGGAGGACATTGAGGCCCGGATCAACGGCATCAAGAAGGAGCTGGAGACCACCGACAGCGAGTACGCCAAGGAGAAGCTCCAGGAGCGCCTGGCCAAGCTGGCGGGCGGCGTGGCCGTGATCCGGGTGGGCGCCGCCACCGAGACCGAGCTCAAGGAGAAGAAGCACCGCTTTGAGGACGCCCTCAACGCCACGCGGGCGGCGGTGGAGGAGGGCATCGTCCCGGGCGGCGGCGTGGCCCTCCTCCGGGCCATCAGCGCCGTGGAGGAGCTCATCGCCAAGCTGGAAGGGGATGAGCCACCGGGGCCAAGATCGTGCGTCGCGCCCTGGAGGAGCCCGCCCGCCAGATCGCCGAAAACGCCGGCTACGAGGCTCCGTAGTAGTGCAGCGCATCCTCTCCGAGGCCAAGAACCTCCGCCTGGGCTTCAACGCCGCCACCGGAGAGTACGTGGACATGGTGGAGGCGGGCATCGTGGACCCCGCCAAGGTGACCCGCTCCGCCCTCCAGAACGCCTCCTCCATCGGCGCCCTCATCCTCACCACCGAGGCGGTGGTGGCCGAGAAGCCCGAGAAGAAGGAGTCCACCCCCGCCCCCGCAGGCGCCGGGGACATGGACTTCTAATCCCACCCATGCTGGCCCAGGCCAGCATGGGGCCCCGGTAAAAGCAAGCTTCTCCGAGTCGGTAGAGGGTGGGGCCGGGTAAACCCGGCCCCCCTTTTCCACCCCCCGGGGTGGCCCTAAAAGGCACCGCCTCTTCCCTGCCCCCTCCGTTCCCCCCTTCCAGGAAAGCCTCCCGGTCGGGCACCAGGTAGGCGCGGAAGCCCTCGGCCTCCAGGGCCCTCAGGGCCTCCTCCCCCACCCGGGCCTCCCGGAGGGCGAAGAGGGCCTCCCCAAAGGGGCCCTGGACCCGCACGTAGAGGGGCAGGGGCCCGGGGTGCTCGTCCAGGAGGCCCTTGAGCAGGGCCACCCCCTTTTCGTCCAGGAGGGCGTGGTCCACCTCCACCTCCAGGGCCTTGGCGGCCTCCCACACCTCCTCATGGGTCCACACCGCCTGGGCGATGACCCGAAGCCCCCCCTCCTCCCGCTCCACCTCGGCCAGGACCAGGAGGGGGGTGTCCTCCTTGAGCTTGGGGGAGACTCCCTCGTAGGCCCGGCCGAAGACCACCGCCTCCAGGGCCCCGGTCTCGTCGGAGAGGGTGAAGCGGGCCATCATGCCCCCCGAGCGGGTGGGCTTGCGCGCCACGTCCTCCACCATGCCCGCCAGGAGGACCCGGGAACGGGGAGGAAACCCCCGGACAAAGTCTTCCAGCTCCTCCAGGGTGCAGCTCGCCGCCTCCCTCAAGCCCGGGTAGCGGAGCACGGGGTGGCCGGAGACGTAGATGCCAGGGCCTCCTTCTCGTAACGGAGCCGGGTGATCTCGTCCAGGGGAGGGGTCTCCAGGAGGGGCGGCTCCTCCACCTCGCGAAAAGCCCCCACATCCCCGAGCGCTCCCGCTCCCGGACCCCCGCGGCCCAGCGCAGCAGAGGGTCTAGGGAGGCGAGGAGCCGGGCCCGGTCCCCGAAAGCGTCCATGGCCCCCGCCTTGATGAGGGACTCCAAGGTGCGCTTGTTCACCACCCTCTCGTCCAGGCGCTTCAGGAAGTCCCCAAGGCTCTTGAAGGGCCCGCCCCGTTCCCGCTCCTCGAGGATGGCCAAGGCCGCCCCCTCCCCCACGTTCTTCACCGCCGAAAGCCCGAAGAGGATCTCCTCCCCCACCACCTTGAAGTCAAAGCCCGAGCGGTTGATGTCGGGGGGGAGGACCTCTATGCCCATGGCCCGGGCGTCCCGGATGTACTCCGCCACCTTGTCGGAGTCGTGCCGCTCCACGGAGAGGAGGGCGGCCATGAACTCCACGGGGTAGTGGGCCTTCACGTAGGCCGTCTGGTAGGAGAGGAGGCTGTAGGCCGCGGCGTGGGAGTTGTGGACGATGACGTCCTCGGCCACGAAGGTGTGGGTGCCCTCCACGGTGAGGTCAAAGACCTCCTCCTCGCCCAGGGGCTCCACCGCCTCCACCCGGTCCCAGTAGACCTCGGCCTCGGCCAGGCGCAGGAGGGCCAGGCTTCCCGTGAGGGCGGCAAGCCGCTCTAGGGTAGCCCGGGAAAGCCCGCGCCTCCCCCTGCCTGGGCGGAGAAGCCCCTCGGCCAGGCCCGCCTTCCTCAGGAAGGCCGCCACCTGGCCCTGGGCCACCCGGGCCACCTCCTCCTTCACCTCTTCCAGGAAGGCCAGGGGTAGGACGTCCTTGGTGCTCCGGCCCGCCCCCCAGGAGGCGAGGAGGGCTTCCAGGTCCTGCCGCCTTTTCCCCACCAGGTAGGGGCCATGGCCTCGGCGAAACGGCGGGCGGCCTCCAGCCCCCCCAGGAGGTAGACCGCATACCCCTTGCGCCCCCCGGCGAAGCGCTTCTCCACCAGTCGGGACTGAAGCCCGAGGCGGAGGAGGAGGTGCTGCACGCCCCGGGCCAGGTCCGAGGAGGCGGTGGCGTAGTGGATGAGCCTGCCCTTGGGGTCCACCCCCCCGTCCCCGGTCCAAAGCCGTCCCAGGAAGCGGGCCAGCTCCTCGGGCGGCAGGCGGTAGACCTCCTCCGGAAGGCGCTTTTCCCTGGCGCCAAGCCCCAGAAGCCCCATCCGCTTGAGAAAGGCCACCGCCCCCGACTCCGCCCCCCGGTCCTGGCGCCCCACGTAAAGGTGGGCCACGCCCCGGCGCCAGGCCACCCGGGTGCGGGTGTTGGGGAAGCGCTTCAGGGCCTCCTCCATGGCGGCGAGCTCCTCCTCCGAGGAGGTGTAGAGGTAGAAGCCGGAGGGATGGCGAAGGTTCCCCTCGGCCAGGGCGAAACCCAGGAGGTCCAGCTCGTGGTCCTCCAGGTGGGCCGAAGGCCGGTAGGCAGGTGGCGGGGTAGGGCCACGTAGTCCCCGGGAGCCAAGGCCCCAAGGGGCCGCCACCCTCGAGGGGTGTACACGGGGTGGTTGGCCGTGGCTCCAGGACCCTTCCCGTGGCGGTGCGGAGGGCGTAGACCCGGGCCCTCCCGCTTGGGAAGGCCGCCACCACGGGCCTCGGCGCCAGGCGGAGGCGGGCCTCGTCCAGGGAAACCACCCAGACCCCTCCACCCCGCCCCGGACGATCTCTCCCACGCTCACCACCCTCCCGGTGCGCCAGTCCACCACCTTGGCCCTTGCAGGCAGGCACTTGTTGAAGCCATAGTTGGCGAAGGCCTCCAGCATGTCAAAGAGGCGGTTGGCCTCC
Organism: Thermus kawarayensis JCM 12314; assembly: GCA_001311545.1. The sequence goes on from BBBL01000032.1 coordinate 5,701, forward strand.
TCCTCGGGCACGCCCCGCTCCTTGGCCCCCCGGACGAAGCGCTCCCGGTGGGCCTTCATCTCCTCCACCTTCTTCTTGCCCATGGAGTTGTGGACCACAAGGTCCCCGGCCACGAAGTTGGCGAAGGGGGGCACCTGAAGGTCAAAGGTGCGGGCCTTTCCCAAAGGCTCCACCGCCACAATGGGGTCCCACAGAACCTGACCCTCCGCTAAGGCCACAAGGCCAGGATCGGCAAAGGCTTCCCAAGGAGGAGCAAGCGGTGACGGGAAAGGTAGCGGCGCGGCGTTTTTAGGTTGAGACCGCTGGAAAGGTGGCCGCCCGCAACTCCCACCCTCCTTCCTGCCTCACTCCAAGAAATCCTGCTCCTCCTCTTGGTCTCGGAGATGCGGTAGGCCACTGAGGAGGGCACGAGGCGAAGGTGCCAACCCTGTCCTGGAAGCCGCCTTTTCGCCTCGGCTCCAGGGCAGCCATCCGCTCGCGCTTGGCCCCAAGGAGGTGGGGGCCGATGACTTCCGCAAAGCGGAGGATATCTTCCCGCCCCGAGATCAGGACCTCGTGGGCTCTAGGCCCCTTGGAACGCACCTGGCCTACGATTCCTAACCGAAGGAGGAGATGGGCCACGTCCTGCACCAGACCTAGGCTCGCTGAGCTGTAGGAGATCCGCTTTTTCTCCACCGAGCCGTCGGTGCTGAAAAGACGCCCAAGGAAAAGGCTAAGGCCTCTCTCCGGTAGCGGAACACCTCCTCGGGGACCCGCTTCTCCTCTGCCTTGGCCACCATCCCCGCCTCTTCCACGAGGCGCTTCACCGGGTCCTGGGCCCCGGCGCTCGGGGGCGAGCTGGCCAGGGTCACCACCCCCGTGGCGGGATGGACGTAGGCTTTGACCCTTGCCCCCAAGGCCTCGGCGCACCGCCGGTAGGCGGCGAGGAGTTCGGGATCCTTGGAGTAGAAAAAGGCGTTGGGCTTTGGCCCCCTCGGACCGGAAAGCCTCGTGTTCCCGTCCCCTAGGAGCAGGGCCAAAAGGGTGATCCGTTCCTCGGGCGGGGCTTGGTGCCCACCTGTGGGAAGCTCTGCGGGAACGGCGATGGGGGTACCGAGGGGCAGGTCGTGGAGCGGTTTCCACCCCTCCAAGGTCAGGAGGGGGTGGTCAGGGGTGAGGACCAGGGTGCGGCCGCTTCGGGTTTTAAGCCGGACCACCTCCCGGACGCCGCTTTCCAGGACCGCCAGCACCGGGACCCGGTAGAAGCGGTAATCGGGCCCCAGGGAGAGGACCTCCATCCCGGGCTTCACCGCCTCTATGGGGACCCTCTGTCCCGTGGCGGCATCCAAGACCAGGCTCCCTTCCGCCAAGCACCGGCGCAGAAGGTCCGCCTCCCCCAGGGAGTACCCCGCCACCTGGGAGGCGATCTGCATGATCTGCTCCTGGTAGACGGGGATGCCGTAGGTCTCGTCCAGGATGGGCCTTAGGTACTTCTCCGCGTGGGGGAACTCGCCGTAGCTCACGGGCTCCAGCCCGTGGTGGCGGCGGATGTAGGTGGGGATGTGCTCCATGGGGCCCGGGCGGTAGAGGGAGACCAAGGCGATGATGTCCTCCACCCGCCTGGGTTTGAGCCCCCGCACCGTGGCCGTCATCCCCCCGGACTCCAGCTGGAAGACCCCCTTGGTCTCCCCCCGGGAGAGGAGCTCAAAGGTCTTGGAGTCGTCCAGGGGAAGGGTGTCGTAGTCCAGCTCCACCCCACGGGACTCCTTGACGATGCGCTTGGCCTCGTCCAGGAAGGTGAGGGTGCGGAGGCCCAGGAAGTCCATCTTCAAAAGCCCCAGGGCCTCCACCGCCCCCATGTCGTACTGGGTCACGGGCCGGCCCTCCTGGTCCCGCATGAGGGGAACGAGGTCGGTCAAAGGCCCGGCGGCGATGACCACCCCGGCGGCGTGGACGGAGGCGTGGCGGTTCAGGCCCTCGAGGCGCATGGCCACCTCCAGGACCTCCCGCACCCTGGGGTCCTTCTCCATCTCCGCCTTAAGCTCCGGCACCACCTGGACGGCCTCCTGGAGGGGCTTGGGCTTGCCAAACTGCACCGGGATGAGCTTGGCCAGCTCCTCCGCCTTCTTGTGGGGGATGCCGTATACCCGGGCCACGTCCTTGAGGGCGGCCTTGGAGGCGAGGCTTCCCAGGGTGCCGATCTGGGCCACCTTCTCCTCGCCGTAGCGCTCCCGCACGTACTGGATCACCCGGTCCCGCTCCCGGTCGGAGAAGTCGGTGTCGATGTCGGGCATGGAGACCTCTCGGGGTTCAGGAAGCGCTCAAAGAGGAGGCCGAAGCGCAGGGGGTCAATGTTGGTGATGCCCACGGCGTAGGCCACCAGGCTCCCGGCGGCGCTCCCCCGCCCGGGCCCCACGGAGATGCCGTTCCTCCGGGCCCAGTTGATGTAGTCCTGCACGATGAGGAAGTAGCCGGGGAAGCCCATGCGCTCAATGACGGAAAGCTCGTAGAGAGCCCGGTGGAGGATGGCCTCCGCCGTCCACTCCCCCACCCCTTCCAAAGGGGGAAGCTGGGCCCTTAGCCCCTCCCAGGCCCCCTCCTCCACCTGGGCCAAGGCCCAGGCCAAGGCCTCCCCGTCCCCGTGGGGCGGGAGCTTCCCGAGCCTCCGGAAGATTTCCCGGTAGAAGCCTCGGTGATCCGGTCGGGGTAGCGGCGGAGGAGGCCCCTGAAGGTGAGCTCCCGCAGGTACTGGGCCTCCGTGCGCCCCTCGGGGAGGGGGAAGCGGGGGATGCGGTAGACCATCTTATCCCCGATGGGGAGGTCCACGTTGCACATGCGGGCGATCTCCACCGTGTTGTCAAAGGGCTCGTCCCCCCACTCCGCCTCGGGGAGCATGGCCCGCATCTCCTCGGGGGTCTTCACGTAGAACTCGTCGCAGGGGAAGCGCCAGCGCTCGGGGTCGTCCAGGGTGCTCTTGGACTGGATGGCCAAAAGGACCTCGTGGGCCCGGGCGTCCTCCTTGCGCACGTAGTGGCCGTCGTTGGTGGCCACCATCCCGAGGCCGTACTTCCTGGCGAACTCCTTCAGGACCTCGTTGACCTTCCTTTGCTCGGGTAGGCCGTGGTTCTGGATCTCAATGAAGAAGCGGTCCTTGAAGATGGAGAGGTACTCCTCAAGCCGGGCCTCCGCCAGGTCCAGGCGGTCTTGGAGGATGAACTGGGGGATCTCCGCCCCCAGGCAGCCGGAGAGGGCGATGAGGCCCTCGGCGTGCTCGCGCAGGATCTCCCGGTCAATGCGGGGCTTTTCGTAAAAGCCCTCCAGGTAGGCCCGGCTCGCCAGGCGCACCAGGTTCTGGTAGCCCCTAAAGTCCTTGGCCAGGAGGGTGAGATGGAAATAGCCCCCGTCTAGGCCCTTGCCCCGCTTGCGGTCAAAACGGCTCTCCGCCGCCACGTAGGCTCGTAGCCGAGGATGGGCTTGATGCCCATGGCCGTGGCCTTCTTGTAGAACTCCACCGCCCCGAAGAGGTTGCCGTGGTCGGTCATGGCCAAGGCCGGGTCCTCGGGGGTGGTCTCCTGGACCCACTTAAGGAGGTCGGAAAGCTTGGCCGCCCCGTCCAGGAGCGAGAACTGGGTGTGCTGGTGCAGGTGGGCGAAGCGGAGCTTGCGGCCCATGGTCCCCAGTTTACCTTGCGGGAAGGGACCGGGGCAGCTAAACTAATGCATGAAATGATGCATCGCAAGCGCGTCTTAAGCGCCACCGAGGCCCGCGTCCACTTCGGCGAGGTGCTGAAGCGGGTGGAGAAAGGGGAGGTGATCGTGGTGGAGGGGCGGGGCAGGCCACAGGCGATCATCCTCTCCGTGAAGGCCTACGACCACCTTACTGCGGGGAAGGAGGACCCCTTGGAGACCCTCCTCTCCCTTAACCGGGCCATCCGCGCCCGCTTGGGCAGGCCCCTTATACCCCCTGAGGAAGTGGTTTCCGCCCTGAGGGAGGAGCGGGACCGTGAGCTGGGTGGTGCTGGACGCTAGCTTCCTCCTCCACCTGCTTTTGGCGGCAGACCCAAAGGCCGAAGCCGTACGCCTCTACCGGAGCTGGAGGCAGGAAGACCGCCCCCTTGCCGCCCCCACCCTGGCCCTCTATGAAGCGGCCAACGCCCTTTACCGCTACGCCCTCGCCGGGGAGATGACCCTGGCCGAGGCCGAGACCCTCCTAGGGCATCTCCAGAGGCTCGGGGTCCGGTTTTTCGCCGAGCCCTGGACTCACACCCGGGCCTTAGAACTGGCCTGGGTCTTGGGCCTAAAGGCCGCCTATGACGCCCACTACCTGGCCATGGCCGAAGGGTTTCAGGGGGCCTTCTGGACCGCCGACAAAAGGCTATACCAAAGGGCCCTCGAGGGCCAGGCCCAAGGTCTCCTCCCCGGCGTTTCCCTTCACCTTCTGGAAACATGACCCTGGGTGAGCTCCGGGAAGAGGTCTGGAACGCCCTGGCCCGCTTTGACCTCGCCCTCCACCCCACGCCCCCCCACGGCCACCACCCCAACTTCCTGGGGGCCAGGAGGGCGGCGGAAAGGCTTTTAAGAACCCCCGAGTTCCAGGGGGCCAGGCGGGTCCTGGCGGGGATGGACGCCGTCCTAAAGCCCCTAAGGGAGGAGGCCTTGCGCCAGGGGAAGGAGCTCCTCCTCCCCCACCCCGACCGTCCGGGGGAGTTTCTGCTCCTAAAGGACGTGGACCCGAGGAAGCTCAAACGGGTGCGGGAGGCCTACCGCTTTGGGGTCCGGGTGGCCCTGGAGGAGGCCTCTCCGGACCTCGTCCTCATCGGGGCGGTGGCCGTGGACGAGG
>BBBL01000033.1 GCA_001311545.1 Thermus kawarayensis JCM 12314
GGGCTTTTGGCAAGGCCCGCACCTCCCCCCCGCTGGGCCTCCGGAGGACCCGCTTCACCAGGGCGAGCCCCAGCCCCGTCCCCTCCACCTCCCCCCGGGTGGAGGCCCGGTAAAAGGCTCAAACACCTTGTCCTGCTCCTCCTTTGGGATGCCGGGCCCCGTGTCGGCCACGGCGATGCCGTAGCGCTCCCGCCCCAAGAGGAGCCGCACCGCCACCCGCCCCCCTTTCGGGGTGTACTTCACCGCGTTGTTCAGGACGTTGAGCACCGCCTGGTAGAGCCAGTCCGGATCTCCATAGACCCAAGCCTCCCCCCGGGGGAGGACAAGCCGCAAGGCGAGGCCCTTCCGGCGGGCCAGGGGCCGGACCTCCTCGGCCGCCTGACGGAGGAGGGCTTTCAGGTCTACCCGCTCGCTCCTGAGCCGCACCCCCTGGCCGAGCCTCAGGTACTCCTGGGCTTTTTGCAGAAGCTCCTGGATGCGCCGGGCGCTCCTCTCGGCGATCCCCAAAAGCTCCTTGGCCTCCTCTGGCAGGCCCTCGGTTCCCAGGGTGAGCTCCAAGCCCCGAGGACGCTCATGAGGGGGTTCTTGATCTCGTGGAGAAGAAGCCTAAGAAGCCTCGCCGTTTCGTCCTGGGCCCGCAGCAGGGAAAGCTCCCGCTCCCTCAGGGCCAAGACCTCCTGGAAAGCCTTGAGGAGGAGGCGCAGGGCCTCCAGGGTCTCCGGGCTCGGGGGACGGCTTCCCGTCCAATAAAGGGCCGCCTCCCCTTCCTCTAGGAGTTTTTCTCCCCGCAAAGGGCCCTCGGGCAGAACCACCCCCCGCCAGGCGACTTGCACCGGGTAGCGGCGCAGAAGGTCCGACAGAAAGGCCAGGTCCCCAGGGGGGTTCTGCACCATCGCCCCCAGTCTAGGAGAGGCGCTTGAAAGTCCCGTGAAAGCCTAGGGCCTGGGGGCCATGACCACCAGGAGAAGGGCGGGGCTTGCGGACTCGTTGCGCACCCCGTGAGGCACCCCCGCCGGGGCCAGGACGGCCATCCCCGGGGCCAGAAGGGCCTCCTCCTCCCCCACGCGCGCCACCACCTCCCCTTCCAGCACGTAGTACACCTTGTCCGAACCCTCGTGGGCGTGCACCTTCTGGGCCTGCCCGGGAAGGAGGGCGTACAGGTCGTAGAACATCCTTTCCGAATGGAAGACGGGGATCTTGGCCATCCTCTCTGGGTCGTAGCGCACCAGGCTCTTCAAGTCCCGGATCTCCATGCCCCGAGTCTACTTGACGGGGGGCCTGGGGCGGGCTACACTAACCTTTGCGCGCCGGGGAGTAGCGCAGCCTGGTAGCGCACACGCTTGGGGTGCGTGTGGTCGTCGGTTCAAATCCGGCCTCCCCGACCAAAGCCCCCGCCCTCGGAGGGCGGGGTTTTCCTCCTTCGGCGGGCCACGCCCTCCATCTTGACGAGGGCACGCCTTCTCGGTATGCTAAGCGTTGCGTGCGGGGGCGATTAGCTCAGCTGGTCAGAGCGCACGCCTGATAAGCGTGAGGTCGGTGGTTCAAGTCCACCATCGCCCACCACGATGCGCAGGGGAAAATCCCCCGGGTGCCGATTCCCGGGGGACTGGCCTTTCATACCCGTGCTTCCGGTTTCCTTCGCCCTGCCGGCCCGGGGAAGCCCGCCTAGGAACCTTTTACCGGGGCCCCCATGCTGGCCACGCCAGGAGATGCCACTCCGGGTGGGGGGCCGCCCTTTCAGCCCAGAACGCGGTGAAAGGCGTTCAGAAAAAGAGGGAGGCGCTCGCCGCGGGCCTCCTGCTCCTTCAAGGCTTCCTCAAAGGCCAGGGGGTCCATCACCAAGGAGGGAAGGCGCAAAAACCCCAGGTAGTACTCCCCCGCCTGGCCGGGGTAGCGGAGCCGGGCCCTTTCTTCGGGGAAAAGGAGCCCTTCAAAGGCCTCGAGGGAGGCCAGATAAGGGGCATGGCCCAGGTGCCTCAGGGCCTCTTTGAGCCGCCAAGGGTTGGTCCAAAAGCCATAGCGCAGGCGCTCGTCCAGGGCCTCCAAAGCCCCCCACCGACCCTCCCGGACAAGCTCCAGCCGCTTCAGGCGCAGGCGGGCGTACCGGGATAGGGAGAGGATTTCCAGGGAAAGGCCTTGGGCCACGAGGAGCCTCGAGGCCACCACGTAATCCTGGTACTCCCGGTAGGGGTCCACACCCCCAGGATGCCACGGCGGGAGGGATAGGATGGTGCCATGGACCGCAAGGCTTGGGTGATGCGCGCCCTCGAGGCCCTCCGCTTCGCCACCTTCCAGGAGATCCAGCGCTACCTGGACGAGGAGGGGGAGCCCTTCTCCCGTAAGGAGCTCCAGGACACCCTTAAGGCCCTGGTGCAGGAGGCAGGGTGGAGGAAAAGGAAGGCACCTACCGCCTCGCCCCCAAGAAGGGGGACAAGGCGGCCTTTGAAAAGCTCTTCGGGGGCGAGCCCTAAGGGAGGCCCTCAGCGCCAGTAGTTGGGGGCCTCCTTCATGACCACCACGTCGTGGGGATGGCTCTCAATGAGCCGGCCATGGTCATGCGCACGAAGCGGGCTTTCTTGCGGAAGGTCTCAATGTCGGGCGCCCCCACGTACCCCATGGCGCTCCTTAAGCCCCCCACGATCTGGTAGAGGACGTCGGCCACCGGGCCCTTGTAGGGCACCATGCCCTCAATCCCCTCGGGAACAAGCTTTTTGGCCTCGGTCTCCCCACCTTTCCCGGGGTCTTGGAAGTAGCGGTCGGCGGAGCCTGCTTCATGGCCCCCAAAGAGCCCATGCCCCGGTAGAGCTTGTACCGCCTCCCGTCCTTCAGGACCTCCTCTCCCGGGGCCTCCTCGGTGCCCGCCAGCATGCTCCCCAGCATCACCGTGTGGGCCCCGGCGGCCAGGGCCTTGGCCACGTCCCCGGTGTACTTGATCCCCCCGTCGGCGATGACCGGGACGTCCAGGCCCTCCACCCCCGCCACCGCCTCGAGGATGGCCGAGATCTGGGGCACCCCCACCCCGGTCACCACCCGGGTGGTGCAGATGGAGCCGGGACCGATGCCCACCTTCACCGCGTCCGCCCCCCGCTCGGCCAGGGCCCTGGCCCCCTCCCGGGTGGCCACGTTCCCGGCGATGACCTCCACCTTCTCGCCGAAGGTCTCCTTGAGGTAGGCCAGGGCCTCCAGGATTCCCTTGGAATGGCCGTGGGCCGAGTCCAGCACCAGGACGTCCACCCCCGCTTCCACCAGGGCCTGGGCCCTCTCGGGAAGGTCCTTGCTGGCCCCCACTGCCGCCCCCACCAGGAGGCGCCCCAGGGCGTCCTTGGCGGCGTTAGGGTACTGCTTGCGCTTCACGATGTCCTTCAGGGTGAGGAGGCCCCTAAGCTTCCCCGACTCGTCCACCAGGGGAAGCTTCTCCACCTTGTGCCGCCTGAGGATCTCCTCGGCCTCCTCGAGGGTGGTCCCGGGCGGAGCGGTGATGAGGCGCTCAAAGGGGGTCATGACCTCGGTGACTGGGCGCTTCAGGTCCCGCTCAAAGCGGAGGTCCCGGTTGGTGACGAGGCCCAAAAGCTTCCCGTAGAGGTCCACCACGGGAAGCCCCCCGATGCGGTACTCCCGCATGAGGCGCTCGGCATCCTCCAGGGTGGCCGTGGGGGGAAGGGTCACGGGGTCCTGGATCATCCCCGCCTCGGAGCGCTTCACCTTGCGCACCATGGCCGCCTGGGCCTCTATGGAGAGGTTCTTGTGGATCACCCCAAGCCCCCCCTCCCGGGCCATGGCGATGGCCATCTCCGCCTCGGTCACCGTGTCCATGGCCGCGGAGAGAATGGGGATGTTCAGGAAAAGCCGCTTGGTGAGGCGGGTCCTGACGGAGACCTCCTTGGGCAGCACCTCCGAGTAGCCGGGCAAAAGGAGCACGTCATCAAAGGTAAGCCCCTCGTAGAGGATCTTCCCCTCGTACATGCTCCTCAGGGTACAAGGCCCAAAGGAAAAGGTCTAGGGGCGGCCTTCCAAGAGGGTAGCCTTGCGCCCAGAAAGTCTGGTACAATGCCCCCGAAGGGGGTGGGAAGCCGAAAGAAGTCCTCAGCCATTTCGGGGCGGTATTTGGGCCAGGCATTCTTAGGGCATTTTCGCAGGTATTTTCCGGTATTGCCCGTGCATTCTGGGGATGTGTTCAAGCTAGGCCATTCTTGGGTCCGTGGGGGGGCCTGCCTCCCCGCGGGCCCCGGTATTTTGTAAGCCATTCCCCCCAAACCCCGAAGGCTTCCCCCCGCCGGACCAGGCCACTACCCAGCCGGCACCGGGTGTGCTAAGCTGGGTAGTGAAAATCTGACTGGTTCCAAGTGCATGTGACCGAAGAAGCAGTTTTTACCGTTGTGATACCTATTCTTCCCCTCTTGACAGTATTGACACCACCCCCTAAAGTGAAAAACAAGCAAACGGGGCCGACCCCCCGGAAGCGGAGGAAAAAGGAGGGATGAAGATGAAGAAGCTGATCGCTCGCGTGTTGGTTCTTCTCGGCAGCTTGATCGCTCTGGGGCTTGCGGCTGGGGCTTCTATGCATTGGGAGTAACATATTGGCCAGCTTAGCTGGCCCTTTTTCTTGCCTTAGCGGGGGAAGTTTGCTACACTCAGGCCACTATGGCCGCTAAACGCCCGGAGCTTCCCCCGCCGCGGGTGCTCTTCTTGGTCCTCTCAGCCTTCCTAGGCTTCCTAGCCCTGGAGGGCTTCCTGCTTTGGGCCTACGGCATATGCCCTCCGCTTGAGCCTCCTGGACCTGCTCTTCTGGGGCGCGCTCATGCTCTGGAGCGTGGTTGTTCGTGTGCGCCTTCCCCTAAACGCAAGCATGAGCCAACTTTTTATCTTTGCTCTTGCGCTGGTCGTTATAGCCCCCCCATGGATACCTCCTCTCTTTAGCTTTTTGTCTCAATGGAGCCGAAAAGCTTGGTTTAAAGAACTTTTCAACCGCTCTCAGGATGGCCTGGCCACCGCCCTGGCGGCCCTGGCCTGGCAGTTCTTTCAGCAAAATCCCGTCTATTTGGGAACACTCAACCTAAGCTCTGGCATAGGCATTGCTTCTGCGTCACTGCTTTTTTTTCCTCACAAATACTTTTCTTGTTACAACAGCAATCCATTTTGCCTCCCAAACCCCTTGGAGGGAAGTTTGGCGAAGAAACTCAGCCTGGATTGCAGCCAGCTACCTCCTCCTCTCCCCCATCGCCCTCCTCCTGGCCCGGGCCTACGAGACGCCCCTTCTCGCAGGCTGGGGCGGCTGGACGGTGCTCTTCTTCCTCATCCCCCTCTACTACAGCCGCTTCTACTGGGACGAGAAGGTGCGCCTGGAACAGGCCTTTGACGCCACCCTGGAAACCCTCATGCACGCCCTGGAGGCCAAGGAAACGGAAACCCGCCTCCACTCCGAGCGTGTGGCCGAGATCGCCCGCGACCTGGCCCGCAGGGTAAAGAAGGACGAGGTCTACGCCCAGGCCATCTACCGGGCGGCCCGGCTTCACGACATCGGCAAGATCGGCATCCCCGAGGCCGTGTTGCTGAAGCCCGGGCCCCTCAGTCCGGCCGAGCGCGAGGCCGTGGAAAGGCACCCCAAGTTCGGGGTGGAGATCCTCAAGCCCGGGAAAAAGGTGGCCTTTGAGGAGCTGGTCTACAACGTTGTGCTCTACCACCACGAGCGCTGGGACGGCCGGGGCTACCCCGAGAGGCTCGCCGGGCACGAGATCCCCGAGGAGGCCCGCATCGTGGGCCTGGCCGACGCCTACGAGGCCATGACCGCAGGCCGCCCCTACCGGAAGGCCAAGACCCCGGAGGAAGCGCTCCGGGAAGTCCAGGACATGTCCGGCATCCAGTTTGACCCCAGGCTGGTAGAGCCTTCACGGCGCTCTGGCAGGAGAATCCCCTGTGCGCGACCGGGAAGCCTACCTCAAGGCAAAGGAGGGATCCTTATCACGCTTTACCTTGCCGCAGCTCTCTTCGGCCTCGGACTCGCCCTCGCCCTCGGAGCCCGGCCAAAGGACTTCGGAGGGATAGAGCTAAGGGCGGCCTGGGCCTTCCTCCTGGCCGCCTCCTGGAGGGAGGGCTGGCCTATGGCACCTACCGGGGGCTCTTCCCCCCGGAGGTGGCAGGGCCTCTGGCCAAAGTCCTGGTGCTCGCCCTGGTGGGTTACGGCCTCTACCAAAACCGTCACCTGAAAAGCCTCTACCTGGTGCTCTTGGGACTCTTCCTCAACACCCTGGTGATCTTCGCCAACGGGGGGCACATGCCGGTAAGCCTACCCGCCCTGCGCCAGGCGGGCATCGGAGGGTTTGAGGCCATCCTGCGCACCAAAGGGGACGCGGTCCACGCCCTGCTAGACGAGACCACCCGCCTGCCCTTCCTGGGAGACGTAATCCCCCTGCCCCCCTTGCAGAAGGTCATCAGCCCGGGGGACGTTTTCGTCCTGCTGGGCCTTGTGGGCGTGGTGGTGGAAGGCGCCCTCAAGGCCGGGGGCTTCCGCCTCTCCCTGCGCCAGGCGGCCCTACGGACCCTGGTCTACCTGGCCCTGGTCCTGGGCCTTTTGGCGGTCCGCTCCTAACCCTCTCTCCCGGCAGTGTAGTGTATAGTCCCGTAAGGGGGTTATACCCCTGACCCGGAGGGCAAATGGCGTACCGCATCTGCTTGATTGAAGGCGACGGCATCGGGCACGAAGTGTTCCGGCCGCAAGAAGGTCCTGGAGGCCACGGGCCTCCCCCTGGAGTTCGTGGAGGCCGAGGCGGGCTGGGAAACCTTTGAGCGAAGAGGCTCCTCCGTCCCCGAGGAAACCGTGGAAAAAAATCCTCTCCTGCCACGCCACCCTCTTCGGGGCCGCCACCAGCCCCACCCGCAAGGTCCCCGGCTTTTTCGGGGCCATCCGCTACCTGAGGCGGCGGCTGGACCTCTACGCCAACGTGCGCCCCGCCAAAAGCCGCCCCATCCCCCAAAGCCGCCCCGGGGTGGACCTGGTCATCGTGCGGGAGAACACCGAAGGGCTCTACGTGGAGCAGGAAAGGCGTTACCTGGACGTGGCCATCGCCGACGCGGTGATCTCCAAGAAAGCCAGCGAGCGCATCGGACGGGTGGCCTTAAAGATTGCCGAGGGTAGGCCCCGTAAGACCCTCCACATCGCCCACAAGGCCAACGTGCTTCCCGTCACCCAGGGGCTCTTCCTGGATACGGTAAAGGAGGTGGCCAAGGACTTCCCCCTGGTGAACCTTCAGGACATCATCGTGGACAACTGCGCCATGCAGCTCGTCATGCGCCCCGAGCGCTTTGATGTCATCGTCACCACCAACCTCCTGGGGGACATCCTCTCCGACCTCACCGCCGGGCTCGTGGGCGGCCTGGGCCTTGCCCCCTCCGCCAACATCGGGGACACCACGGCCGTGTTTGAACCCGTCCACGGCTCCGCCCCCGACATCGCCGGCAAGGGCATCGCCAACCCCACGGCCGCCATCCTCTCCGCGGCCATGATGCTGGACTACCTGGGGGAGAAGGAGGCCGCCAGGAAGGTGGAACAGGCGGTGGACCTGGTGCTGGAGAGGGGCCCCCGCACCCCGGACCTAGGGGGCAACGCCACCACGGAAACCTTCACCCAAGCGGTGGTGGCGGCCTTGCGATCCCTTTAAAAGCTCGTTCCGTGGTTAGAGGCTAAAGCCTCGGCTTTAGCCTCTTCCCCTTTTGTGGAGGTGGCCATACAATAGGGCTAGGTTAGGGTATGACTTCGGGTTCGGCTGAAAAAGCGTAGGAGGAGGTGCCGTGTTTTCAGGTTTTAGCAAGCTATTCCGGCCCCGGGTGGAGGCCCTGGGTTTGGAGGTGGGAGCCCAAGCCCTGAAGCTGGTGGAGCTTCGGGGCTTTCCGCCCACCCTCACCGCCCTGGCCACCCGCCCGCTGCCTCCGGGGACCTTGACGGAAGGGGTGGTGGCAGAGCCCCAGGCCCTAAGCCAGGAGATCCGGGAACTCCTGGCCGAGGCCCGCACCCGCAAGCGCTACGTGGTGTCCGCCGTCCCCAATCCCAGCGTCATCCTCCGCACCCTGCAGGTGCCCAAGATGCCCCCCAAGGAGATGGAGGAGGCGGTGCGCTGGGAAGCCGAGCGGTACATCCCCTTCCCCATAGACGAGGTGGTCCTAGACTACGCCCCCCTGGACCCCCTGGCCGAGGTGGCCGAGGGGGAACAGGTGGAGGTCATGGTCGCCGCCGCAAGGCAGGAGGCGGTGGCCTCCTTGATCGAGGCTTTGAGGGGGGCGGGGCTTATCCCTGTGGCCCTGGACGTGAAGCCCTTCGCCGGCCTCTATCCCCTGGAGGAAACCCTAAGCGGAGAACCGGACCGGGTGGCGGTGGCCATAGAGATCGGGGCGGAAAGCACCAGCCTCCTTCTTCTCAGAGGGGACCGTCCCCTGGCCATCCGCATCCTCACGCTCTCGGGAAAGGATTTCACCGAGGCCATCGCCAAGGGCTTTGGCCTGGACTTCCTCACCGCCGAGGAGGTCAAGCGCACCTATGGTCTAGCCACCATCCCCACGGAGGACGAGGAGCTCCTCTTGGACTTTGACGCCGAAAGGGAGCGGTATAGCCCCGGGAAGATCTACGACGCCATCCGCCCGGTTCTGGTGGACCTCACCCAGGAGATCCGCCGGAGCCTGGAGTTTTTCCGCGTGCAGCTGGGGGACATCCAGCCCGAGGTGGGCTTCCTCTACGGGGGGGGAAGCCGCCTCCGGGGGCTTTCCACCCTGCTCACGGACGTGCTTGGGGTCAACTTCCTCACGCCAATCCTTGGGAGGGTATCCGTGCGGACCCCAAGCGCTTTGACCCGGAGAAGCTTAGGGAGCTGGGCCCCGAGTGGATGGTGCCCGTGGGGTTGGCCCTGAGGGGGGTGAATCCCCTTGATTAGGCTGAACCTCCTTCCCAAGAACCTTCGCCGCCGGGTGGAGCCCGGGTGGTGGCGGCTGGCGGCGGCCCTCTTCGCCCTGGTGGTCCTGGGCACCCTGGGCTTCCTCCACTACACCGCTTACACCGAGCTTTCCCTGGCCAGGTCGGAGCGGGACGCCCTAAGGGCCGAGGTGGAGGCCCTAAAGCCCTTCATAGTGGAGCAGAACCGCCTGGTGCAGGAGAGGAAGACCCTCGAGGCCCTCCTCGCCATCCGCGAGGGGCTACGGAAAAACTTCGTCCCCTGGTCCGAGTACCTTGCCGCCTTCATCAACCAGATTCCCAAAGAAGGGGGGCGTCTTCCCGTGGCCTTGCGCTCCGTGGGGACCGTGCCCTCTCGGAGGAGGAGGCCAACACCCAGGCCCAAAACGGGGCCTTTGGCGGCAAGCGGGTGCGGGTGGAGTTCACCCTCCAGGGGGAGGTCCAGAGCCAAGGCGCCTGGTGCGCTTCGTGCGGGCCTTTGAGACCTCTCCCCGCTTTGGCATAGAGTTCCAAGGGGCCTCCCTGGACCAGAACCGAGGGCTCTACACCTTCAGCGCCCGGGTGGGCGTGGTGGGAGGTGAGCAAGGTGCTCGCTAGATTGGGGCAAAGGGAGTGGGCCCTCATCGCCATGGTCCTCACCTTGGTGGTGGGCCTCCTTTGGTACTACCTGGGAATCCTGCCCCTGCGGCAGGAGACGGAGGCGGTGCGCCAGGAGATAGCAACCCTCCTCCCGAAAGGGACAAGGGCCGCCGGGCCCAGAGGCCCTACCCGAGCTCCGGGCCGCCATCGCCCTCCTGCAGGCGGAAAAGCAGGCTTTCCTCCGGGCTCTCCCCAAGGAAGAGCGCCTTGCGGAGGTGCTCTCCGAGATCCTGGGAGAGGCGAACCGGAGCGGGGTCACGGTGCGCTCCTTCACCCGCTCCCCCACCACCGCCCCCGTGCCCGAGGTGCGGGCGGTGAACCTGGCCCTGTCCCTGGAGGGCCCCTTCCCGGAGACCTACGCCTACCTCAGGCGCCTGGAGGGCCTCTCCCGTTTTAGCTCCCTCTCTGGCTTAACCTAAGCGTCCAGGGCCAGGACCTCAATCCCATCCTCTCCACCAGCCTGACCCTCACCCTCTACATGCTGGCCAAGGACCTCGAGACCAACCAGGCGCAGGAAGGGGGTACCCGGTGAAGGACCTTTTGGCCCGCCTCGCCGCCTCCTGGAAAAACCTTCCCCAGTCCACCAAGCTTCTCCTGGCGGGACTCCTGCTGGTAGGAGCGGTCACCCTTTGGTACGTGAGCCTCTACCTCCCCGCCCAAATGCCCCCCGGGGCGGAGGCCCCAAGCCCCACCCCCAGGAGGAG
>BBBL01000034.1 GCA_001311545.1 Thermus kawarayensis JCM 12314
CGACCGGGTGCGGGCCGTGCCCGTGCCCAAGGGCCTCGAGCCCATCCTCACCGAGGCCACCCGCCACCTCCAGGGGCTTTTGCAAAGCTTTCTGGAAACCTTGGTTCGCTGGCTGCAGGGGCTTTTCGCCCAAGGGGGGAACCTTCTGGCTTTTTCGCTCCTTGCTGGGCGGGCTCTTCCAACTCCTCACCGCCCTTACCCTCTCCATCTACTTCCTCTACGACCTGCCCCGCCTGGGCCGGGCGGCCTTACGGGTTTTCCCCCGAGCCCTACCAGCCCCTGGTGGCCGAGCTTGCGGCCAAGCTGGACCGGAGCGTGGGCGGGTACGTGCGGGGCCAGCTCCTGGTGGCCTTCTGCGTGGGGCTTATCGTGGGGGTGGGGCTCTGGCTGGTGGGAGTGCCCCTGGCGGCGAGCCTGGGGTTTTTGGCGGGGATCTTCAACCTCATCCCCTTCGTGGGGGTGATCGTCTCCGGGGTGCCCGCCTTGCTTTTGGCGGCCACGGGGGGGTGGCTCAAGGCCCTCCTCGCCCTCCTGGTGCTTTGGCTCGCTAACCAGCTGGAGGGCAACCTCCTGGGCCCCCTCATCGTGGGCCGGGCCACTAGGCTCCACCCCATCACCGCCATCGCCGCCATCCTGGTGGGGGCGAGCCTCTTCGGCCTCTGGGGCGCCCTTTTAGGGGTGCCCGCCGCCGCCTTCCTCAAGGTGCTCCTAGAGGACTACTACCGGAAGAGCCGCTTTTACCGGGAAGGCTGAAGAAGTCCAGGGGCCTAGGGAAGCCGCTCCTCCTCCGTGGCCAGTTCCTCGGGCTCCAGCTGCCCGGGCAAGAGGAGGTTCAGCGCCACTCCCGCCAGGGCGGCCAGGGCCATGCCGCTCACCTTGAGGGGCACCTCCGCCCCCGCCACTTGAATCGCCCCCAGGTTGGCCACCGCCCCGCCCAGGCCCAGGACCAGGACGGCCGAGACCACCATGAGGTTGCGGCTATGGGTGAAGTCAATCTCCGCCTCGGCCAGGGTGCGGATGCCGATGGAGCGATCATGCCGAAAAGCAGCATGGAGATCCCGCCCAAAACCCCCTGGGGCAGGGTTTGGAGGAGGGCGGCGAGCTTGGGCGAAAAGGAAAGCAGGATGGCGAAGATCGCGGCGATGCGCAGGACCAGGGGGTCGTAGACCCGGGTCACCGCCAGGACGCCCGTGTTCTCCGAGTAGGTGGTGTTGGCGGGGCCGCCCAGAAGCCCGGCGAGGCTGGTGGCGAGCCCGTCCCCCAGGAGGGTGCGGTGGAGGCCAGGCCGGGCGAAGAAATCCTTCCCCACCACCCTCCCGTTGGTGAGGATGTCCCCGATGTGCTCCATCACCGTCACGAAGGCCACGGGGGCGATGAGGAGCACCGCCCCCCACTCCAAGGTGGCCAGGGTGAGGGGGGGGAGGCCCACCCAGGGGGCCTCGGCCAAGGGCTTGAGGTCCACCCGCCCCAGGAGAAGGGCCAGGAGGTAGCCCGCTCCCACCCCGAGGAGCACGGGGATCATCTGGAAAAGCCCCCGGAAGAAGACGGCGCTCACCACGCGCTCAGGAAGGTGAAGACGGCGAGGAGCCAGTCCTTGCTGGCCATCTCCACCGCCACGGGGGCCAGGGTGAGGCCGATGACCACGATCACCGGGCCCGTGACCACGGGCGGGAAGACCCGGCGCACCCTTTCGGAGCCGATGAGGAGGACGAGGAGGGCGAAGAGGGCGTAGACGAGCCCCGCGGCCGCGATCCCCCCTCCGATGGCGCTCAAGGAGAAACCCGCCCCCTTGGCCGCCAGGATGGGGGAGATGAAGGCGAAGCTGGAGCCAGGAAGACGGGGACCATCCGCCCCGTGGCCAGGTGGAAGACCAGGGTGCCGAGTCCGGCGGTGAAGAGGGCCACCGCCGGGTTGAGCCCGGTGAGCAGGGGGACCAAAACCGTGGCCCCGAACATGGCCACCGTGTGTTGGAGGCCCAGGATAAGGTGCCTTGGCGTCATACCGGGGAGATTTTATACCCTCTTCGGTCCACCAGGCCCGGTAAACCCCCGAGGAGCCTTTTGCCGGGGCCCCCATGCTGGCTTGGGCCAGCATGGGGTGGCGTTACCAGTGGCCCCCGGCGGCCAAGGCCTCGCGGAACCAGGGGGGCACCTCCTTGCCGAAGCGCCTTTCGGCGAAGGCCCGGGCGAAGTCGCCGTAGCGCCCCTCCCTTACGGCCCTTTTGGCCTCCTCGGTGAGGCGGTGGAGGTGGCGCAGGTTGTGAAGGGAGAGGAGAATCCCCCCAAGCATCTCCCCCGCGCGCACCAGGTGGGCCAGGTAGGCCCGGCTATAGGTCCGGCAGGCGTAGCAGTCGCACCCCTCCTCCAGGGGCCTTGGGTCCTCCAGGTGGCGGGCGTTTTTCAGGTTGAGGCGTCCCTCGGGGACGAGGGCGCTTCCGAAGCGGCCCGTGCGGGTGGGATAGACGCTGTCAAAGAGGTCCACCCCAAGCCCCACGGCCGCCACCAGGTCCTCGGGGTGGCCCACCCCCATGAGGTAGCGGGGGCGGTCCTCGGGGAGGAGGGCGGTGGAAAGCTCCACCATGGCGAACATGGCCTCCTTGGGCTCCCCCACGGCCAGGCCCCCGATGGCGTACCCCGGGAGATCAAACCGGATCGTCTCCAGGGTGGAGCGGCGCCTTAAATCTGGCTCCGTCCCCCCCTGGGCGATGCCGAAGAGGGCCTGGTCGGGCCGGGTCTTGGCCCTTAGGCTCCTTTCCAGCCAGCGCAGGGTGCGCTCCAGGGAGGCCTTCAGGTACTCCCGGGGGGAGGGGTAGGGGGGACACTCGTCAAAGGCCATGATGAGGTCGGCCCCCAGGGCCTCCTGCACGTAGATGCTCCCCTCCGGGGTGAGCTTGACGAGGCTTCCGTCCAGGTGGCTTTGGAAGGCCACCCCTTCCTCGTCTATGCGCCGGAGGTGCCCGAGGCTCATCACCTGAAAGCCCCCGGAGTCCGTGAGCCAGGGGCCCTTCCACCCGGCGAAGCCGTGAAGCCCCCCGAGGGCCCTAACCCTCTCGGGCCCTGGCCTCAGGAGGAGGTGGTAGGTGTTGGCGAGGAGGATTTGGCTTCCGATCTCCTCGAGGTCCCGAGGCATGAGGCCCTTCACCGAGCCTGGGTGCCCACGGGCATGAAGAGGGGGGTCTCCACTGCCCCGTGGGGAGTGGAAAGCCTTCCCACCCGGGCCCTTCCCGCGCGGGCCTCTACGTGGAAGCGGAAGGGGTCCATCAGGCCTTGGGGGCGAAGCGGGCCCTGACGTACTCCTCCACCAGGGCGAGGAACTCCTCGGCGATCCTTTCCCCCTTGAGGATGGTGAGGAGCTTCCCGTCGGCGTAGACCGGGGCCTTGGGCTCCTCCCCGCGCCGGGAGGGAGATGCCGATGTGGGCGTGCTTGCTCTCCCCGGGGCCATTCACCACGCAGCCCATCACCGCCACCTTGAGCCCCTCCACCCCGGGATAGGCCCTTTGCCACTCGGGGAGCTTGGCCTTGAGGTGGCGGTTCACCTCCTCGGCGAGCTCTTGGAAGAAGGTGCTGGTGGTGCGGCCGCACCCGGGGCAGCTGGTCACCTCGGGGGCGAAGGTGCGAAGCCCCAAGGCCTGGAGGATCTCCTGGGCCACCTCCACCTCCTTGGTGCGGGGCTCCGAGGGGCCTGGGGTCAGGGAGACCCGGATGGTGTCCCCGATGCCTCCAGGAGGAGGGGAGCTAAGGCGGCGGCCGAGGCCACGATCCCCTTCACCCCCATCCCCGCCTCGGTGAGGCCCAGGTGGAGGGGGGCCCTTGTCCTTCGGGCCAGCTCCCGGTAGACCCACACCAGATCAGGTGCCTTGGAGACCTTGGCGGAGAGGACGATCTTGTCCTCGCCCAGGCCCATCTCCAAAGCGGCCTCGTAGGAGCGGACGGCGCTTTCCACCAGGGCCTCGAGGACCACCTCGTGGGCGCTTTTGGGCTCAGGGCGCTTCGCGTTTTGGTCCATGAGCTCGGTGAGGAGGGCGGGGTCTAGGCTTCCCCAGTTGGCCCCAATCCTTATGGGCTTCCCCAGGTCCATGGCGATCCGCACCATCTCGGCGAAGTGCTCGTCCTTGTGCCGCCCCCGGCCCAGTGCCCGGGTTGATGCGGAGCTTGTCCAGGGCCTCGGCCATCCTGGGGTACTTGCGCAGGAGGAGGTGGCCGTTGAAGTGGAAGTCCCCCACCAGGGGCACCTCCACCCCCTCGGCGAGGAGCTCCTCTTGATCTCGGGCACGGCCTTCGCCGCCTCCTCGTCGTTCACCGTGAGGCGCACGATCTCGCTTCCCGCCCGGTGGAGCTCCAGGACCTGGGCGGCGGTGGCCTCCACCTCCCGGGTGGGGGTGTTGGTCATGGACTGCACGGCGATGGGGTGGGCGCCCCCTATGGGGACGCGGCCCACATAGACCGTGGGGGTAGGTCGCCTCATCCCCTCCATGCTAGCCGAGGCCCGGTGGAAAAAAAGGGGGGGTGGGCTACCCTTCCAGCTCCATCCCCATGATGTGGTAGCCGGCGTCCACGTAGATGACCTCCCGGTGATGCCGCTCGCCAGGGGGAGAGGAGGAAGAGGCCGAGGCTTCCCACCTCCTCCTGGGTCACGTTGCGCTTGAGGGGGGCGGTCTGGGCCACCCGGTCGTACATCTTGGTGAAGCCGGGGATGCTCCTGGCGGCCACGGTGCGCACGGGCCCCGCGGAGATGGCGTTCACCCGCACCCCCTTGGGCCCGAGCTCATAGGCCAGGTAGCGGACGCTGGCCTCCAGGGCCGCCTTGGCGATGGCCATGACGTTGTACTTGGGCACCACCTTCTCGCTGGCGTAGTAGGTGAGGGTGACGATCCCCCCGCCTTCCCGGAGGAGGGGCTCCGCCCTTTGGGCCACGGCCACCAGGGAGTAGGCGGAGACCTCCAGGGCCAAGAGCCAGTCCTGGCGCCTCGTGTCTATGTACCGCCCTTCCATGGCCTCCCGGGGGGCGAAGGCGATGGCGTGGACCAGGTAGTCCAGCCTCCAAAGGCCCCCCTCACCCCGGCGAAGAGGGCGTCCAGCTCCTTGTCCTGCGTCACGTCCGCCTGAAAGAGGAGGGCCCCTCCCAGGGCTCGGCGAGTTTTTCCGCCTCGGGGCGGAGCCTTTCCGCCTGGTAGCTCAGGGCCACCTCCGCCCCCGCCTCCTTGAGCTTGGCGGCGATGGCGTAGCCCAGGCTCCTTTGGTTGGTTACCCCCATGACCAAGGCCTTTTTGCCCGAAAGGTCCACGGTGAGCATGCCGGGATTATACCGAAGGTCCGAACACGGGAACGCCCTCCAGGGAGGCCGTTAAGGCCAGCCGCCCGTCCAGGGTGACCAGGAGCAGGGCTTCCGGGTCCCCCTCGGCCGCCACCATTGAAGGGCGTCCAGGGTCCTCGAGGGGTGGGCCTGGAGGGGGCGGAGAGCTTCCCGGCGCACCCTTTCTGCGGGGAGGACCTCGTGCCAGGCGGCCTTGAGCCTCCGAAGGCGCTTTGGGGCCAAGGCGTGGTCTTCGTCCTTAAGGACCCCTTCCCGCCTCCTCCGGCTCAGGGCCGAGGCCGCCTCCACCTCGGCGACCCAGGCCACCACCATCTCCCCGTCCTCGGCGA
This sequence comes from Thermus kawarayensis JCM 12314, assembly GCA_001311545.1. The sequence goes on from BBBL01000034.1 coordinate 5,644, forward strand.
GGAGACCTTCCGCCCAGGGTGTGGCCGCTTCCCGCACCAGGAGGGGTACGAGGACCGAGGTGTCCCAGAACCTCATCCCTCCTCCCGTTCCTCCAGGAGGGGCCTTCCCTTTCCCCGGCGGAGGAGACCCTGGCGTTGGTCCCAGAGCCCAGGGCGGGGGAGAGGCGGGCCACGGGCATCCCCGGTCCAGGATGAGGACCTCCTCCCCCGCCTGCACCTCACGGAGGAGCTCGGAGAGGCGGTTTTTGGCCTCGCTCACCCAGACGACCCGCATGTGCCCAACTATAGCCAGGGAAAAAGGGCCTGTTAGGCCGGTTTACACTAAGGCATGGTCCGGTTAGAGGACTACGGCACCTGGAAGAGGCCCTGAAGCGGCTTGGGGAAAGCCGCAAGGCCCTCCTCGCCCTGCTTCGGGAGGCGGACCCCTCTTGGCTTTCCGCTCCCCTCCGGGAGGGGGCCTGGACCCCCCTCATGGTGGCGGAGCACATCGCCCTGGTGGAGGACTCCACCGCCCGGGTCCTGAGGCGCCTCCGCCGGGTGGCGACTGGGGAGAGCCTGCCCCCCGTGCCCTTCGTCCCCGGGGAGGTCAGGGACGGCAAGCCCCAGGCCCCGGAAGGGGTGCGGCCCAAGGGGGGGCTTTCCCTGGAGGAGGTCATGGCCCTTCTGGAAAAGGCCCGGGCCTTCCTCCTGGAGGAGACGGGAAGGGCCGACCCAGGGAATCCGGCCACCTTCCCCCACCCCTTCTTCGGGGAGCTCACCGCCTTGGGCTGGCTCAGGCCGCCGCCTACCACGAGGCCCACCACCTGGAGGCCCTTCAGGCTTCCTGGGCCCGGTAGCGGGCGAGCCAGGCGTTGAGGCTTGCCGGGGATACCCCCCGGATGGCCTCCACCTTTCCCTCCCACTCCAGCACCACCCCGGCGGTGGGGCTGCCCACGAGCTCGGCGATCTTCTGGGCGGCCCTTGGGTCCTGCCGGGCGTTCACGAACTCAAAGGGGATGCCCTTCTGTGCAGCATCTTCACGATCTCGCAGGGGCCGCACCCGGGGATGCCGTAAAGCCGCACCATACCCCAATAGGGTAGCAAAAGGAGAAGGCGGGTCCCGTACAATCCCTGGCATGCGCCTCGCCGAACGCTACCCCGAGGTGGACCTGGACAAGCTCCTTCAGGGCTTCGCCCCGCCCCCCCGCTTCCGTGGAGCCACCTTCCAGGCCTACCGCCCGGACCCCCGCTACCCCTCCCAGGCCCTGGCCAAGGAGCGCCTGCGAAGTTGGGTCAAGGACCGTCCCCGGGGTTTCCTCCGCCCCGGGATGCCCGGGCCCCAGGGGATCTACCTGGACGGGGGCTTCGGGGTGGGGAAGACCCACCTCCTGGTGGCGGCCTACCTGGAGGCCCCCGGTCCTAAGGCCTTCCTCACCTTTGAGGAGCTCACCTACACCCTGGGGCTTCTGGGCCTCAGGGAAGGGGCCGGGCGCTTTGCCGGGCTTCGCCACCTCTTCCTGGACGAGTTTGAGCTGGACGACCCCGGGAACGCCCAGATGGTGACCCGCTTCCTCTCCCTCGCCATGGAGCGGGGCCTGCGGGTGGCCACCACCTCCAACACCCCGCCGGGGGCCCTGGGGGAGGGGCGGTTCAACGCCGAGCAGTTCAGGCACCAGATCCAGAGCCTGGCCCGCCGCTTCGCCGTGGAGCGCATAGAGGGGGAGGACTTCCGCCACCGCGACCCGGGCCGCTTTCCCAAGCCCCTCACCCACCAGGCCCTTCTGGAGGCCTACCGGCAGGACACGAGGAGAAAGAGCCTAGACGCCTTCCCTGAGCTCCTCGCCCACCTCCGCACCCTCCACCCCATCCGCTACCGCTACCTCTTTGACGGCCTGGAGGTGGTCTATATTATGGGCCTCGAGCCCATCCCTGACCAGAACGACGCCCTGCGCTTTGTCCACCTCGTGGACCAGCTCTACAACCTTGGCCTTTCCCTGGTGGCCTCGGGGGAGCCTTTGGAGCGCCTCTTCCCCGAGGGTTACCGCCACGGGGCCTTCGCCAAAAAGTACGGCCGGGCCCTTTCCCGCCTGGCCGAGCTTTTGGGGTAGCATGGGGGCATGGACCTGGCGGAAAGGCTTTCGGAGTTGGCCCAGGCCCTCTCCCAGGCGAGCGCCGCGGTGGGGATCCTGGAGGCCATAGAGGAGGTTCTGGACGAGTATAAGGACGGGGAACTCTCCCTCAAGGAGGCCATGGAGGAGATCCAGGGGCTCGTGGAGGAGTTTCAGGCGGTGCGGGCCCTCTCGGAGATGACCCCGGAGGAGCTCATGGCCCTGGCGGAGGAGGAGGAAGAGGAGGACGAGGAGGGCCTCAGGTCTTGAAAGCGGTGGCCGTGGTCTTGGACTCGGTGGGCCTGGGCTACCTGCCGGACGCCCCCCTTTTCGGCGACGAGGGGGCGGACACCCTGGACCACACCGTGCTCAAGACCGGGGTGGCCCTCCCCAACCTGGCGGCCTTGGGCCTGGGCTGGGTGAGGGGGGTGCACACCCTGGGGAGGCCCCCCCGCCCCCGGGGGGCCTTTGGCCGGATGAAGGAGGTGAACCCCGGGAAGGACACCACCACCGGCCACTGGGAGTTCGTGGGCATATTCCTGGAAAAGCCCTTCCGGACCTACCCCGAAGGCTTCCCGGAGGAGCTTCTCAAGCCTGGGCCAGGCCGTGGGCATTGGGGGATGGCTTTTGAACAAGCCCTACTCCGGCACCGAGGCCATCCGGGACTACGGGGAAGCCCACCTCAAGACGGGCTTTCCCATCGTCTACACCTCCGCCGACAGCGTCTTCCAGGTGGCGGCCCACGTGGACGTGGTGCCCGTGGAGGAGCTTTACCGCTTTTGCCAGGTGGCCCGGGAAATGCTCGTGGGCGAGCACCAGGTGGCCCGGGTCATCGCCCGGCCCTTCGCCGGGGAGCCCGGGGGGTTTTACCGGCTGGAGCACCTCCGGAAGGACTTCGCCCTAAAGCCCCCCAGGAACGTCCTGGACGCTCGGGGAGGGGGGCCTCGAGGTGGTGGGCGTGGGCAAGATCCCCGACATCTACGCGGGGCGGGGCTTCACCCGCGCCCTCAAGACCAAGGACAACCGGGACGGCCTGGAAAAGACCTTGGCCCTTCTCGGGGAGGACTTCCGGGGCCTGGTCTTCGTCAACCTGGTGGACTTTGACAGCCGGTACGGCCACCGCCGCGACCCCAGGGGTATGGGGGGGCCCTTTTAGAGGTGGACGCCTTCCTGCCCAGGTTGCTCGCCGCCCTGGGGCCTGAGGACCACCTCTTTCTGGTTTCCGACCACGGCAACGATCCCACCTTCTTCGGCACCGACCACACCCGGGAGTACGGGATGCTCCTCTGGGTGGGCCCGGGGGTGGAGGGGGACCTGGGCACCCGGGAGACCTTCGCCGACCTCGGGGCCACCTGGGCGAAGCTTTTCGGCCTCCCCTGGGAGGGCCCCGGAACAAGCCTCTTTTAGGCCATGCCCTTCACCTGGCGCGACCTCTTGGACATCCTCCTGGTGGCGGTCCTCTTCTACTACCTCTGGCGCCTCATCGCCGGCACCCGGGCCTTGAACCTGGTGCGGGGGGTTCTGGTCTACCTCCTGGTCTGGTTCACCGCCAGCCTCCTGGGCCTTTCCACCCTGTCTTGGCTCCTGGGCAACGCCGCCACCCTGGGGGCCTTCGCCTCATCGTGGTCTTCCAGCCGGAACTGAGGGGGCTTTTGGAGCGCCTGGGCCGGGCCCAAGGGCCCAGGGCGCCTTCCCTGGCCCTGGAGGAGCTCCTTTTGGGCCTTGCCCGCCTCGCCGAGCGGCGCTACGGGGCCCTTCTGGCCCTGGAACGGCGTACCCCCCTGGGGGAGTACGCCGCCACCGGGGAGGTGCTGGACGCCCGGCTCTCCGCCCGGCTCCTCGTCACCCTCTTCCATCCCGGCACCCCCCTCCACGACGGCGGGGCCATCCTGCGGGGAGGAAGGCTTTTCGCTGCGGGTTGCGTTTTTCCCCTTTCCGAGGCCCACCTCGGCCTCGGCACCCGCCACCGGGCGGCCTGGGGCTTTCCGAGGCTTCCGACGCCCTGGTCATCGTGGTGAGCGAGGAGACCGGGGCCATAAGGGTGGCGGAAGGGGGAAGGCTTTCCCCGCCCCTTTCCCTGGAAGCCCTGCGGGAGAGCTCAAGGGGGTGGTCCATGCGTGACTGGCCTGCCTGGTTGCTTTCCTTCTTGGCGGCCCTGGCCGTCTGGTACTCCCTGCGGGAGAGGGCCCCTGTGGTGGAGCGGGCCTTGAGCACCCCCCTGCAGGTGGTGGGACTGGAGCAGGGGGTGGCGGAGGGGGTGCCCAAGGAGGTCTTCCTCAGGGTCCAGGGGCCTGCGCCTTTGGTGGAGGGGCGGAACCTGCCCGTCTCCGCCTACCTGGACCTTTCCGGGGTGGAGGGGCCCTTCTCCCGGGAGGTGCAGGTGGCCGTGCCCCAAGGGGTGGAGGTGCTGGAGGTGCGTCCGGCCCGGGTGGA
>BBBL01000035.1 GCA_001311545.1 Thermus kawarayensis JCM 12314
CTCATGGTGGCCTTCCGCTTCCGCCACCCCATGGCCTGGTGCGCGCCGTCACCGACGGGGCGGGGGAGGGGGCCCCAGGGGACTTCCTGGCCTTCTTGCGGGAGGCCTCGAGGCGCCTGGGCCTCCTGGCCAAAGCCCTCGTAGAATGAAGGTGGGTCCATCGGTCATGGAGGTGAAGATCTTTACCGGGACGGCCCACCCGGAACTCGCCCAAAGGGTGGCGGAGGCCCTGGGGGTTCCCTTGGGCAAGGCCTTGGTGGGCCGCTTCCCCGACGGGGAGGTGCGGGTAAGGCTTCTGGAGAGCGTGCGGGGAGAGGATGTCTACCTCATCCAACCCACCTGCCCCCCGGTCAACGACCACCTCATGGAGCTTCTGCTTCTGGCCGACGCCGCAAGGCGGAGCTCCGCCTCCCGCATCAACGCCGTCATCCCCTACTTCGGCTACGCCCGCCAGGACAAGCAGACCGAGGGCCGGGAGCCCATCAGCGCCAGGCTGGTGGCGGGCCTTCTGGAGCGGGTGGGCATCCACCGGGTCATGGCCATAGACCTCCACGCCCCCCAGATCCAGGGCTTCTTTGACATCCCCGTGGACCACCTCTCGGCGGTGCGCCTCTTCGCCCGCTACCTCGAGGAGCGGGGGTACGTGGAAAACGCCGTGGTGGTCTCCCCGGACGCCGGCCGGGCCGAGGAGGCGCGAAGGCTCGCCGAGCGCCTGGGGCTTCCCTTCGCCATGCTGGCCAAGCGCCGCCACGGGCCTAGGGAGACCTCCGTGACCTACGTCATCGGGGACGTGGAGGGCAGAAGGCCCCTCCTCATAGACGACATCGTCTCCACCGGGGGAACCATAAGGCGGGGGGTGGAGGCCCTTCTCCAGGCGGGGGCTTTGCCCGAGGTGGTGGTCATGGCCACCCACGCCGTCTTGGTGGGGGAGGCCCGGGAGAACCTCTCCCACCCCGCCATCCGCGAGGTGGTCTTCACCGACACCATCCCCCTAAAGGACGGGGGCTACACGGTGCTCTCCACGGCGGAGCTTCTGGCCCAGGCCATCCGCCACGTCCACACCAACCAGTCGGTGAGCGCCCTCATCTAGGGGGATGTGGTAAGCTTTTCTTTGTGTGCCCCTGAGGGGCCAGGGTTTGCGTCTTGGGAGGAGCCATGGAGTATCGCCTGAAGGCCTACTACCGGGAAGGGGAGAAGCCCAGCGCCCTTAGGCGGGCGGGCAGGCTCCCCGGGGTGATGTACAACAAGAGCCTGAACCGCAAGGTCTACGTGGAGCTGGGGGAGTTTGACAAGGTCTTCCGCCAGGCCTCCATCCACCACGTCATCGTCCTGGAGCTTCCCGACGGGGAGTTCCCCACCCTGGTGCGCCAGGTGAACCTGGACAAGCGCCGCCGCCGCCCCGAGCACGTGGACTTCTACGTGCTTTCCGACGAACCTGTGGAGATGTACGTTCTTGCGCTTCGTGGGCACCCCCGTGGGCGTGCGGGAAGGCGGGGTGCTCCAGGAGGTGCACCGGGACATCCTGGTGCGGGTCTCTCCCCGGAACATCCCCGAGTACATTGAGGTGGACGTCTCCGGCCTCGGCATCGGGGATAGCCTCCACGCCTCGGAGCTCAGGCTTCCCGAAGGGGTGAAGCTCGCCCTTCCCCCGGAGGAGACCATCGCCGCGGTGGTGCCGCCCGAGGATGTGGAGCGCCTCGAGGCCGAGGCCGCCGAGGCGCCCGCCGAGCCCGAGGTCATCAAGAAGGGCAAGAAGGAAGAGGAGGCTTGATCCCACCGGGCACCTTGTGGCGGGGGTAACCACCCCCGCCTTTTTCCAGGAGGGGCCGTGTTCTTGGTGGTGGGCCAGGGAAATCCGGGCGAGGCCTACGCCCGCACCCGGCACAACGTGGGCTTTATGGTTCTGGACCGGCTGGGGCTGGAGTTCCGGAGGAAGGGGGAGGCCCTCCTGGCCGAGGCCGAGGTGGAGGCAGAAGGGGCCTTTTCCTCAAGCCCCTCACCTACTACAACCTCACGGGGCAGGCGGTGGCCCCCCTGGCCCGCTTCTACAAGATCCCCCCGGAGCGCATCCTGGTGATCCACGACGAGATGGACCTGCCCTTGGGCCGCCTGCGCCTCAAGGCCGGGGGGAGCCCCGCCGGCAACCGGGGGGTGGCCTCCATCGCCGAGGCCTTGGGCACCCTGGCCTTCCACCGCTTGAGGGTGGGCATCGGCAAACCCCCCGCCAAGGAGCTTGGCGCCCGGTACGTCCTTTCCCCCTTTACCCCGGAGGAGTGGCCCCTGGCCGAGAGGGTGTTGGCGGTGGCCCAGGAGGCGGTGTGGTGCTGGGTGAGGGAGGGGCTTCCCCCCTGCGCCCGCCGCTACAACGGTCTGGACCTCCGCCAGACGGGGTAAGCTTGGGGTATGGCGCCGCCCAAGGTTCTCCTCATCGCCGGGGGAAAAAGCGCCGAGCACGAGGTTTCCCTTTCCTCCGCCGAAGGGGTTTTGCGCTACATGCCCTTTCCCACGGAGCTTGCCGTCATCGCCAAAGATGGGCGCTGGCTCCTTGGGGAAAAGGCCGGGGAGGCCCTCGCGGCCAAGTCGGCCCCTTCCGGGGAGCATCCCTTCCCCCCGCCTTTGGACTGGGACGCCTACGATGTGGTTTTTCCCCTGCTTCACGGCCGCTTTGGGGAGGACGGCACCCTCCAGGGGTTTTTGGAGCTCCTGGGCAAGCCCTACGTGGGGGCGGGGGTGGCGGCGAGCGCCCTCTGCCTGGATAAGGACCTCTCCAAGAGGGTCCTGGCCCAAGCGGGGATCCCCGTGGTGCCCTGGGTGGCCTCTACCGGGGGGAAACCCCTCTCATCCCCTTTGAATCGCCCTTTTTCGTGAAGCCCGCCAACACGGGCTCCAGCATCGGCATCCGACGGGTGGAGCGCCACGCCGACCTGGAGGGGGCTTTGGAGGAGGCCTTCCGCCACGATGTCAAGGTGGTGGTGGAGAAGGCGCTTCCGGGGGTGCGGGAGCTGGAGGTGGGGGTGCTGGGGAACCTCCTGGGCGAGGCGAGCCCGGTGGGGGAGGTGCGCTACCGGGCTCCCTTCTACGACTACGAGACCAAGTACACCCCTGGCCGGGCCGAGCTCCTCATTCCCGCGCCCTTGGACCCCGGCACCGAGGAAACCATCCAGGAAACCGCCTTGAGGGCCTACCGCCTTCTGGGCCTCCGGGGCATGGCCCGGGTGGACTTCTTCCTCTCCGAGGGGGAGGTGTACCTCAACGAGATCAACACCATCCCGGGCTTCACCCCCACCAGTATGTTCCCCAGCTCTTCGCCGCCAAGGGCCTGGGCTACCCCGAGCTCCTAAGGCGCTTGGTGGAACTGGCCTTGGAATAGCCTGCTTTCCCGTAGAATGGAGGGGAAGGGAAAGGGGGCTCTATGGACCTCTTAGAGCGGCTTGGCCTTTCGGGCAGGCGGGTTCTCCTTCTCCACCACGATGACCTGGGCCTGACCCACGCCCAAAACGGCGCCTACCAGGCCCTAGGCCTTCCCACGGGGAGCGTGATGGTGCCGGGGGCCTGGGCGAGCGGGGTCAGGGGGGAAGACCTGGGGGTGCACCTGGTCCTCACCAGCGAGTGGCCTGCCCCCAGGATGCGGCCCCTCACGCCGGGGGAAAGCCTTCGGGATGAGGCGGGGTATTTCCCAGCCTCCCTGGAGGTTCTTTGGCAAAGCGCCCGCCTGGAGGAGGTGGAGCGGGAGCTCAGGGCCCAGATTGAGGGGGCGAAAAGGCTTTTCTCCCCCACGCACCTGGACACCCACCAGGGGGCGGTCCTCCGCCCCGACCTGGCGGAGGTCTACGTGCGCCTGGCCCAGGAATACCACCTGGTTCCCTTGGTCCCGGAGAGCCTCGAGGGCCTGGGGGTCCCACCCGCGTTTTTGCCGGAGCTGGAACGGCTTATGGCCCAGGTGCCTTTTCCGAGGGTTCGCTTCCTGGACCCCTACGGCCTTCCCCCAGAGGAGCGGCTCGGCTTTTACCTGGACCTGAGCCGTCTGGGACCTGGGCTCTACTACCTGGTCCATCACAGCGCCCTCCCCACCCCCGAGGGCCGGGCCCTTCCCGACTGGAGGACGCGGGAGGCGGATTACTTCGCCCTTTCCCACCCCGAGGTGCGCCGGGTCCTTTCCGAGTTCCAGCCCCTGACCTGGCGGGCGGTGCGGGAGGCGCTCTGGGGGAGTCATGAGAAAGTGGCGCTATGCCTCGGGGCAGCTGGGGCTTACCCTGGTTTCCGAAAGCTTCGGCACCTATCTGGCCTTCTTTTATCTGGAGAAGCTCGGCCTTTCCGCCGCCTTCTATGCCCTGGCCCGCACGGTATATGCTTTTTGGGACGCCATCAATGACCCCCTATTCGGCCACCTTTCCGATCGCACCAAGACCCGGCTGGGCCGCAGGCGGCCCTGGCTTCTTGTGGGTATTCCCCTGTTCCTCCTCTTCTACCTCCTGGTCTTCTTTGTGCCGGACTGGGCCCGTGACCCCAGGGTACTTCCCTACTACTTCGCCTTGGCCATCGTCCTTTACGAGACGGCGGCCACCGTGGTCTGGACCAACCACGGGGCCCTCTTCCCGGAAATGTTCCGGGGCCTTGCCGAGAGGGCGGGGGCTGCGGCCTTGAAGCGGGGCACGGAGCTTTTCGGCCTGATCCTGGGGATTGCCGTGGCCCCCTTGGTCTACGCCCAGGTGGGGTTCTTGGGCATGGCCCTCCTCTTCGCCTTCCTGGCCCTCATGGCCTTCTCGTGGTTCTTCCCGGGTATCCAGGAAGACCCCAAGGCGGAAAGTGGCCTGGGGCTAAGGGAGTCCTTCCGGCTGGTCCTGGCTAACCGGGCCTTCTGGGTGGCGGCCCTGGTAGGGCTCCTCTTTGAGTTCGGCCGCATGGTGATCCAGACGGGCATGGCCTTCTACGCCAAGCACAGCCTGGGCCTGCCTGAGGCGGCCACCACCTTCCTCTTCGCTGCCGTCTTCCTGGTGGCCTTGCCCTCCGTCTTCCTCTGGGGCTGGCTGGCGAGGACCTTGGGAGGCAAAAGGGCCTGGCGGCTGGCGCACCTCCTCATGGGCCTGGCGGCCCTGTTCCTTTTCCTTCCCCAAAGCCTTCTGCCCGCCATCCTGGCGGGGGCTTTGGTGGGGGTGGGGTTTGCCGGGGTGCGGGTCACGGGGGAGGTGGTGATGGCCAAGGTCATTGACCTGGATGCTGAAAGAACGGGCACCCGGCGGGAGGGGGCCTACTACAGCCTGGTGGGGCTCTTGGGCCGGGCTTCGGGGGCCTTGGTGGGCCTGGCCTTTGCCCTTCTGGTCCCTTGTTCGGCTACGTGAGCGGGGAAAACCCCGGGCCGAACCCGGGCTTGGCCTTCCGCTTCCTGGTGGCGGTGATCCCGGGGGTGGCCATCCTCATGGCCTACTTCCTCACGGCCCTCTTCCCCCACGAGATAAGGGAGTGAAAGGCCATGAGGCTGGATCCCAGCCATCCTAGGCCCACCCTCCAGCGCCCAGGCTGGCAGGGCCTCGAGGCCCCTGGGACTTCGCCCTAAGCCAGGCCGAGGGGCCTGAGGGGGTGCGGTTTGACCGCACCATCCGGGTGCTTTCCCCCCGAGGCCCCGGGGAGCGGGGTGGGTGAGCCCTGGGTAGAGGTGGCCTGGTACCGGAAGGTCCTGAGGGTGAAGCCCAGGCCCGGCTTTCGGCTTTTCCTGCGCTTTGGGGCCGTGGACTACCGGGCGGAGGTCTTTTTAAACGGGATTAGGGTTTTGGAGCACGAGGGGGGGCACACCCCCTTCGGCCTGGAGCTCACCTCCTTCCTGGGGAAGCCCCTAGAGGTCCTGGTGCGGGCGGAGGACGATCCCTCCGATCCGGAAAAACCCCGGGGCAAGCAGGCCCTGGGGGAGCCCGAGGGCATCTTTTATCCCCGGACCACGGGGATCTGGCAGACGGTCTGGCTGGAGTGGGTGCCGGAAAGCCACGTGGCCTCCCTCCGCCTGACCCCGGACCTCCAGGCCTTGGGCTTCCGCCTCGAGGTCCGGGCCCTGGGGGAGGGGGATGCGGTGGAGGTGGCCCTCTTCCCGGGGGTGCGGGGGGAGGCTTCCCCTGGGGGAAAGCCCTGGCTGGAAGCCCGTTTCCCCCTTTCAGACGGGCTTGCCCGGGGGTTTTTGGGGCTCCCCCTGAGGGGAGAGGCCAGCGCCTTCCTTTGGCGCCCTGAGAATCCGGTGCTTTTCCCCTTGCGCCTCCGCCTCCTCGGGGGGAGGAGGGTCCTGGACGAGGTCTACTCCTATGGGGCTTAAGGGAGGTTTCCGCCCACCAAGGGGTCTTCCTCCTCAACAGGGAGCCCTACTTCCCCAAGCTGGCCCTGGACCAGGGGCTTTGGCCGGAGGGGCACCTGGCTCCACCGGGCCTCGAGGCCCTCAGGCAGGACATCCTCTTAGCCAAGGCCCTGGGCTTCAACGGGGTGCGCAAGCACCAGAAGCTGGAGGACCCCCGCTACCTCCACCTGGCGGACCGGCTCGGGCTCTTGGTCTTTGCGAGATGCCCAGCTTCTTCCGCTTCTCTCCCCAGGCTGCCCGGCGCTACCTGGCGGAGCTCCTGGCGGCCTGGGAGCGGGACCACAACCACCCCAGCGTGGTGGCCTGGGTTCTTTTCAACGAGAGCTGGGGGCTTTGGCCTTGGGGGCCTGAGGCCCGCTCCTTCCTCCAGGGGGTGTTTTTCCTGGCCCGCTCCTTGGACCCCACGCGCCTTCTGGTGGATAACGACGGCTTTGAGCACGGCCCCTTCTGGGACCTCTACACCGTGCACGACTACGCTCCCCCCGAGGTCCTCTCCCGCCGCTACCGCCAGAAGCCCTTTCCCCTGGCCCCCATGGGCCGGCCCCTTTCCTGGGAGGGTCTTCCCGAGGGGGTGCGCCCCTTCCTCTCCGAGTTTGGGGGCTTAAGGCTCAGGGGCTCCACCCCGGGCTGGGGGTACCGGGAGGTGGAGGGAGAGGAGGCCTTCCTGCAGGAGGTGCTCCGCTATCTGGGAGCCGCTTGCGAAAGCTTCCTGAGCGGGTTTTGCTACACCCAGCTCTACGACACCTTCCAGGAGGAAAACGGGCTCTTGGATTTCTGGCGCAGGCCCAAGGTGTCCCCAGAGAGGGTGCGGGCTTTTCTGGAGGCTGTGAGGCCAGGCGGGTGCTTTGGGAGTAGGCTATGGGTGCGCCGCGAGGGGGCTTGCTGAAGAAGCTTTGGAATGCGGTGGAGATGGTGGCCCTTCTGGCCCAGGAGTTCTCCTTCTGGCCATCCAGTACGCCAGGAAGCGGGACCGGTGGGAGCCCAAGGCCCCCTACCTCCCATGGCAAGGGGTGGGGAAACCCCAGGGCCTCGAGGCCATCCCCGGCGGGGTAAGGGTGCGCTTCCCGGAGGCGGAGGACGCTCGCGGGCGGAGCCCGTATCTTGGTCACGGGCGAAGCCCGTATCTTGAGGCGGTCTTTCTGGAGGAAGACCTCCTCTGCCTCACCTGGTTTCCCCCTGAGCCTCTTCCCCCTTACGCCCTGGCGGAGGGGAAAGGGGAGGCCTCCCCCGTTGAGCCGGAGCGCCTCGAGGGGGGCCGTCTCCTCAAGACCCCCCGCCTGGCCCTTAGAGTGGGGGAGGAGGGGCTAACCCTTTGGATGGGTCGGGGAAGCTTCTCAGGCAGGAGGCCTACCCCGAGCGCTCGGGAAGGGCCTGGCGGCACCGGGTGCGCCTTTTGCCGGGGGAAAGGATCCTGGGCTTAGGGGAAAGGGCCTACCCCTTGGACCGCCGGGGCGGGGTCTTCCGCTTCTGGAACCGAGACCCTGGGGGAAGCTACGGCCCAGGGGAGGATCCCCTTTACCTTTCGGTACCCCTCTGGCTTTCCCTGAGGCCTGAGGGGGAGTATTTGGTTTTTTTACGAGAACCCTGCGGAGGGCTTCGCCGACCTCGTGGGGGCCCCTGCCCCCAGTGAACCGTGGGGGGAGGAGGCCCTGGTGGGCTTTCTTGGGGGAACCTTCCGCTACTACGTGATACCCGGGCCCCTGGAGGGGGCCCTGGCCCGTTATGTGCGCCTCACCGGCCTCCCTCCTCTGCCTCCCCGTTGGGCCCTGGGCTTCCACTATGCCCGCTGGGGGCTCAGGACCCGGAGGGAGGTGGAGGAGGTGGTGGAAGGGTTCCTCACGCGGGGCCTTCCCCTGAGGGCGGTGCACCTGGACATCGATTACATGCGGGGATACCGGGTTTTCACCGTGGACGAAAAGCGCTTTCCCGACCTTTCCGGCATGGTGCGGGCCTCGGGGAGAGGGGGGTGCAAACGGTGCTCATCCTGGACCCTGGGGTGAAGGCGGAAAAGGGGTTCCCCCTTTACGAGGAAGGCCTAAGGGAAAACGTGTTTTGTGCTTTACCCTCGGGGGAGGTTTTCCTGGGGCCTGTCTGGCCGGGGCTTGCTGCCTTCCCGGACTTCACCGATCCTAGGGGCCGGGCCTGGTGGGGAGAGAAGCTCAAGGGGTTTTTGGATATGGGGGTTGGGGTTTCTGGCTGGACATGAACGAGCCCGCCCTCTTTGCCGCCTGGGGGGAGCCCACCTTCCCTAAATCCGTACGCCATGGCCTCGAGGGCCAAGGGGGGGACCACCTCCTGGCCCACAACCTCTATGGCCTCCTCATGGCCCGGGCCAGCCTTGAGGGATTCCAAAAGCACGCCCCTCATCGCCGGCCCTTCCTCCTCACTCGGGCAGGGTTTGCCGGGGTCCAGCGCTACGCCTGGGCCTGGACTGCGGATGTGGAAAGCACCTGGGAAGGCTTGAAGACCACCCTGTGGGCCCTCTTGGGGCTTTCCCTTTCCGGGGTGTACTTCGTGGGCTCGGACATCGGGGGGTTTAGCGGGAACCCTTCCCCCGAGCTTTACCTGCGCTGGTTCCAGATGGCGGCCTTCACCCCCTTTTTCCGCCTCCACTCCGCCCGCTGGACCAGGCGCCGGGAGCCTGGCGCTTCGGGGAGGAGGTTTTGGAGGGGGTGCGCTGGGCCATGGCGCAGCGGGAGAGGCTTCTGCCCTACCTGTACACCCTGGCCTACCGGGCAAGCCAGGAGGGGCTTCCCCTCCTCAGGCCCCTTTTCCTGCAAGGGGGTCAGCCCCCTGGGGCTGACCTTGGGGAGGCCTTTCTGTTGGGAAGGGACCTCCTGGTGGCCCCGGTCCTGGAGGAGGGGGCTAGGGCCAAGGAGGTGCCCTTGCCTGGGGGCGGGTGGTACCCCTTTGCGGAGGACCGGATCCTAAGGGGGCCGGAATGGGTGCGGCTTCCCGCCCCCCTGGAGCGGATTCCCCTCTTGGTGCGCGCCGGGTCCATCCTGCCCGTCTTGGAGGAAGGGGGGCTTGCCCTGCACCTTTACCCGGAGGACGGGGGGGCGGGAAGGCAGCCTGTACTGGGACGAGGGGGATGGGGAGGGGCCTTATAGCTGGACCGGTTCCGCCTGTTTCCTGCGGAGGGAGCTACCGCCTCCTTTGGGAAGGGGAAGGGGAGTACCCCTGGCCCTGGGAGGGAGTGGGCCTGAGGCTTTTCGGCAGGAAGCTTCTTAGGGCCCGGGTGGAGAGGAAGGTGTTCCCGTCCCAGGGAGGGCAGGTTCTCCTGCCCCCTTTCCGGGAGGCCCTTTTGGAGGTGGAGGGATGAGGCTGGAAAGAGCTTGGTTCTTGGCCCATGAGGCGAATGCCCCGGCGGAACTTCCCCAGGAGGGCTGGCGGGAGGTGGCCCTTCCCCACCAGTGGAGCCTCGAGGGCCTGGAGGCGGAGGTGGGCTGGTACCGCCTTGCCCTGCCCGAGGGAGGCCCTAGGCGCTTCCTCCGCTCCTGGGGCGACTACTACCAGGAGGCCTGGGTGGACGGGGTCCACCTGGGCCGGCACGAGGGGTACTTCTTCCCCTGGCTTGTGGAGTTGCCTGTTGGCAGGGAGCTTCTCCTCCGGGTTTCCGCCCCTAAGGAGCCCTTTGGGGTCTGGCCCCGGTTCAAGCGGCAGATCAAGGGGGTCTTTGGGCAGCACGACTGCGCCCAGGGGGGACCACGGAACGGGGCCAGGAGCGGGGAACGGGGGG
>BBBL01000036.1 GCA_001311545.1 Thermus kawarayensis JCM 12314
CCGGTGGCCGGCCGGGGGTGCGGGGGCTGCCCCCTCCGCCACGGGTGTCCTGCTCGGGCCATCCGCTAGGCGGGGAGGCTGGGGCGGGGGTGAAACCGGTTCCCTGCCCCAGTCCATCCCCATGCGAAACCCTTCGCTCAAAAGCGAGTCCAGTGTGCGTCACGTTTGGTAAGCTCCCAGTGGGAGAAGCAGGGGATCTTCCACCCCATTCGCACCCCGGAGTGGGAAAAAGGCTGGGTCTTTCGCTTGCGGTTCCGGTGCCCGTTCAGGCCCGGTTAAGGGGGAGTCCATTATCTTGCCGGTCCATCCCCACGTGCGTGGGGACTACGATTTCCCAAAGCCCACGCACGCCCCACCCCTCGGTCCATCCCCACGTGCGTGGGGACTACTCCTCCAGCAGCATCTCGACGATGCGCCCCGCGGTCCATCCCCACGTGCGTGGGGACCACGCTCAGCCCGCTGGATGGCCCCACGCAGGGCGAGCGGTCCATCCCCACGTGCGTGGGGACTACCGTGGAGCCCCCTAGGGGCCGCGCGGCCTTCGCGGTCCATCCCCACGTGCGTGGGGACTACGCTTGAAGACCTCGTCGGAGGTCTCGGGGTCGTCCGGTCCATCCCCACGTGCGTGGGGACTACGAGATGCGCAAGTGGATAGCGGTAAGCGAATACGGTCCATCCCCACGTGCGTGGGGACTACATGGCCCGCACGATCTGCCGGGCCAAGGTACTCGGTCCATCCCCACGTGCGTGGGGACTACTTCTACCACCTTCTTCTCCGCTCCGATCTTCTCGGTCCATCCCCACGTGCGTGGGGACTACGCGAACCTGAAGGCTAGCGCTTACAACGTCCTCGGTCCATCCCCACGTGCGTGGGGACTACGCGTGGGCCCAGGCCTACGGGGAGGATGACGGCGGTCCATCCCCACGTGCGTGGGGACTACGGTTGCCTTTCTGCTAGCCACATCCTGTTCGGAGGTCCATCCCCACGTGCGTGGGGACTACCTCTTCACCTACCTCTACGCCACCCCCGAGGTCGGTCCATCCCCACGTGCGTGGGGACTACCGTAGGCCAGCTGCCAGAAGAGGTAGCCCGCCGCCGGTCCATCCCCACGTGCGTGGGGACTACTCTACCAACTGGCCGCTGCGGGGTTCACCCAACTGGTCCATCCCCACGTGCGTGGGGACTACGAACGGCTTTGATCACGTTGTCCAAGTCCCTCCGGTCCATCCCCACGTGCGTGGGGACTACAAGTTCCCACAGTGGATGCGGTCCTCCATCTAGGTCCATCCCCACGTGCGTGGGGACTACTTGCTCATGGGCCGCCCCTCGCCGATGCCGACGGTCCATCCCCACGTGCGTGGGGACTACGCCCTGCGGGGGGCGGGCTTTCCTCTCAACGACGGTCCATCCCCACGTGCGTGGGGACTACGCACTCCCCACAGGGCTGCGGTTCTCCAGGACCGGTCCATCCCCACGTGCGTGGGGACTACGCCTAACGGGGTACTCCGCAAAGTCCAGTACCCCGGTCCATCCCCACGTGCGTGGGGACTACTAGTAGGTGGTGACATTCCCCTCCTCTTCTACCGGTCCATCCCCACGTGCGTGGGGACTACGCCGGCGCGGCCCGCCCCGGCGGCGGTCCAGGCGGTCCATCCCCACGTGCGTGGGGACTACACTATGTCTGAGCGAGTGACTTTCACACTCCCGGTCCATCCCCACGTGCGTGGGGACTACCCAAAGCCCACTGTGGAGGCTGTGAAGACCCCGGTCCATCCCCACGTGCGTGGGGACTACCCAGTCACCAGTACAGCCCAGAACGTCTTGGACGGTCCATCCCCACGTGCGTGGGGACTACGGCAATCGCTCAGGAGCTCGGCGTAACTGAGCACCGGTCCATCCCCACGTGCGTGGGGACTACCGGTAGGTTGGAGATTCGGCCTCTTGACGGTTCGGTCCATCCCCACGTGCGTGGGGACTACTGTGGGGGAGTACATCCTCAAGCGTCTGAAGCACGGTCCATCCCCACGTGCGTGGGGACTACAGACCCTCGGGCCCCCTTCCTGGCCCACCTGCACGGTCCATCCCCACGTGCGTGGGGACTACGTAGCGAAGCCCGTCTCCATGTTCTCCAGAAGCCGGTCCATCCCCACGTGCGTGGGGACTACGTGATGCGGGACGCCGCCCGGCACGGGGACACCGGTCCATCCCCACGTGCGTGGGGACTACGCGTCTAGCGTGGCGTTATAGATGGATTCCTTCGGTCCATCCCCACGTGCGTGGGGACTACGTTTAGATTGCAAAACACGGCGGACCGCTCACAGGTCCATCCCCACGTGCGTGGGGACTACTGGTGAACGCCAAAAGAACGTACTCTGCCAGCGGTCCATCCCCACGTGCGTGGGGACTACCCCTGTTTTCGTTTGTCGAGTTCTTCTATCCTCGGTCCATCCCCACGTGCGTGGGGACTACGCTTGGTAGTCTTTGGGCGAGACCACTAGGAACGGTCCATCCCCACGTGCGTGGGGACTACGCCGCCTTTGCCGTCACACTCCGGACAAGTCTCGGTCCATCCCCACGTGCGTGGGGACTACGCTCGGATAGCGTACGCCGCCTCGCTGATGCCCGGTCCATCCCCACGTGCGTGGGGACTACATCCGGGTGGGGGGCGTGCGCGTGGAGCCCCCGGTCCATCCCCACGTGCGTGGGGACTACGCCTTTTCCGCCTGCAGGGCCCCCGCCACCGACGGTCCATCCCCACGTGCGTGGGGACTACACATGACCAGGACGGCAAAAACGCCCGCTCACCCCCCTTTATGTGTCTTTTTGGGAAGATTTACGGGATTGTGCTGTCAAGATCCCCTTCGGAATCCTCGGCGAGGCGCTTTTTGTATCTCTCTACCTGCTTAGTTAGTTTCTCTGCCTTCCGCCCCGCCTCGGCGTTCCGAACACTCACCAGCACTATACCATCAAAGTCCCGCAGGAAGCGGTCCGGGTAGCCGTGAAGCCGAAGGGCGAAGCCCTGCTCGGTGTTGGTGCGGTAGGCCATGGCTACCCGTCCCCCGCCTGCCTTCTCCACCGCCTTCTCCCAGAGCAAATCCCGGACCAGCACTCACCCGCCCCACGAAGACTCCCGTGTCCACCTCTACCAGGAAGCGGGTGAGGTCGCCCCTAAGGCTCCTCGGAACCTTCTCCAGGATCATCACCACCATAAGCCACTCCGCCCTCCACCTCGCCCTCGAGGTCCCAAAGCCCCCCTGGGCGGGAGGGGTCCTCCTCCACGGGGTCCTCGTCCTCGGGGAGGCCGAGGCCCCGGAAGAGGTTGAGAAGGTCTTCCGCCATGCGCTCCAAAAGCCTCCCCTCCTGGATGGCCTCCCGCAGGGCCCGGCGCACCCTGCGCTCCACACCTTCCTCGGACTCCGCCACGGTGCGGAAAGCGGCCGGCACCAGGTAGTCCGCCTTGTAGAGGTCGGCGATGTCGTAGACAAAGGAGAGGAGCTTCCCGGTGTGGATGAAGCCCAGGGCAGGGCTAAAGCCCATGGAGACAATCGCGGCGTGGGCTAGGCCGTAAAGGTAGCTGGCCCCGGCGGAAAGGGCTCGGTTCACAGGGTCCGCCGCCCGCCAGTTGCCCCGGTCGTAGCTCCGGCCGTACCAGGGCACGCCCGTTTCCCGGCTCCAGCGGGCGTAGTTCTCCCGCACCCGCACCCCCTCGAGGCCCCGCACCTGCTCCAGGGTGAGCCCCTCGGGCAGGGGCTCGGGAAAGCGCATGCGGTAAAGGCGAAGCACCACTTCCAAGTGGAGGGCGGGGTCGGCCCAGGCCCGGGCCTGGCGGTGGAGCCTTGCGGCGCTCCGGGTGTCCCCGAGGCCCTGGGCATAGAAGCGGGCTATCCCCTCCCCCACCCAGGCCACAGTACAGCCGTTCTCGGCAAGGAGGCGGATGGCGGCGTGGGTGATGCGGGTGCCGGGGCCCAGGAAGAGGACGCCCAGACCCGCCACCGGGGCCAGGGTGAGACCTTCCTGGTCGTAGATCCCGATGCCCCCCGCCTCCCGCTCCACCACGGCGTGCTCCACGTAAAGGTAGGAAAGCCCATCCCGGAACTTGGGGAGCTCCTTGAGGTTCCTGGCGCTGGGGACGGGCGGCATACCATCTCCTAGGGCGCCACGGAAAGGAGGCCGAGGCCCAAGGCCTTCCCCGGGCCCACGCCCCGCTCCAGGGTGGCCCGGGCCCGCTTTGCGTCCCCCACCTCGAGGCGCCCCTCAAAGAGCACCGCCTGCACCTGCACGAGCCTCCCTTCGCCCTCCTCCCCTTTCCTGCGGCGGACCTCCAGAAACGCGTCCTGGAGGATGCGAACCAGGGGCCCTTCCTCCCCCTCAAGAAGCCGGAAACCCCCTTCCAGAAGCCGTCTTTCCAGCCAGCCGATCTTCTCCAGAGGGGTCTTCAGGGCCACCCGCTTCCCCGTGGCGGCGAGGCGCTTGGCGGGGTTCGCCCGCAAGCGGAAGCGGAGGCGTTGGCCGGGCTTAAGGGCGGGGTCAAAGGGCTTGGGCGGGAAGACCTGGGCGTACCCCTCTTCCAGCACGCTCCAGTCGGGCTCGGTGAGGGTCTGCACCAGGACCACAGGGGGCTCCAGACCCCGGGCGGGCTCGAGGCGCCAGAGAAGCCGCTCCCGCCCTTCCTTAAGGGCCTCGGACACCGCCTTGCAGAGGGTGCGGTGCATCTCGTAGGGGTTCGCCAGGTCCCGGCGGGCGGCCCGGGAAGCCGGGTTCAGCACCAGCTTGCTAACCCACACGGCCTACCTCCCAAGCCGGAGGACCCTCCGGCACCTCTTCCTTCCGAAGCACCTCCTCCCGCACGTGCCGCGCGGCGAAGCGCCGCTCGCTGAAGGGGCCCGCGGGCTGGTCGTAGACCAGACGCCCCTCCTCGGCTTCCAGGACGAGGAGCAGGTCCTCCCGGGGAACCTTGCCCACCAGGTACGGGTAACCCTTTAAGGCCTCCTCCAGGGGAACTTCCACGAGGCCGTCGTGGAGGTAAGGAGGGGGGCTCGGGACGTAGCTCTTGCGGCCCAGGTAGAGGGGGAAGCGGGGGTTCTTCAGGGCCCGGTGGAGGGCTTCCAGGAGGGCTCTTTCCCCCTCGAGGCCCACCAGGAAGGCCGCGTCAGAGAGGAAGTAGCGCCAGCTCTGCACGTCCCGCTTGGCCTTGAGGTCGGCGGCAAGGACGTTCTGGGCCGTCTGGTAGTCCACCTTGAGCACCCCCTTCCGGTCCACCCTAACCCCCATGCGGAGGGCAGCCAAATCGGAGACGTCCTCCCCCCGGTCCCGGCCCAGGGCGGCGGCCAGAAGGCCCACCACCCCGCTTTTCGTGGGGTAGGGCCAGGTGTCCCGGTGGTCAAAGCGGCTCCGCGTGCCCCAGGACTGCAGGGGGCTTGGAGCCTCAGGAGGAGGGTGGGCACGCTACACCCCCAGAAGGGCCTTCACGGCCTCCGCCGCCTTCTCCTTGAGGGCCTTCAGGTCCTCCAGTCTGGGAAAGCCGTCCCCTTCCGCCCCGGTGAGGTCCAAGACGCCCCTCCACTCCGGCTCCAGGGCCCGTAGACCCGGTCAAACTTCGCCCACTCCTTAAGGAGGGCGTCAGCGGAAAGCCGGGAGAGGGGGACTTCCTCCTTAGGCCGTAGGGGAGCCTCAAAGGCCGTGGCCAGGTTGCGGGGCATCCCCTCCCCCGCCCGGAAGGCCACGAAGAGGGGCGGGTTGTGGGCGGCGAAGCTGTTCTGCTTCCCCGAGGCAGGGTGAGGGCGAAGGCCTCGAGGAAGGCCAAGACCCCCTTGAGGGCGAGCTCCTTGTCCCCCTGAAGGTTTTCCACGAGCCTGTCCAGGTCCACCACGGCGTAGCGGTAGAGGGTGGCGGAGTAGAACTCCACGTCCCCCATCATCCCCGCCCCCGTGTCCTCCTTGGGGTTCAGGTCGTCCACGGCGGTGTAGAAGTCAAACTCCCGGTCCACCTTGTGGGTGCTTAGGGCGTGGGCCACCTGGGCCGCGGCGTCCACCCCGAGCTCGGGCCGGTCGGCCAGCATCCTGCCGAAGAGGGCCAGGTCCACGGCCTTGCCCCCGTCCAGGACCCGCTCCAGGGCCTTCTTGAGCTCGGGGGG
Source organism: Thermus kawarayensis JCM 12314 (assembly GCA_001311545.1). The sequence continues at coordinate 6,135 of BBBL01000036.1, forward strand.
CACCTCCGCTTTCTTCTTCCCCTTCACCTCGCCCGAGAGGGCCTCGAGGTTCTCCCGGATGCCCTGGGCCAGGGCGTCAAGCTCGCGGTTTCCCAGGAAGAGGAGGTACTCCGTCCGCCCCTCCTTCACCCCGAAGCCCAAGGCGTTCAGGGCGTTCTCTATGACGCGGCGGGCGAGTTCCTCCTCCACACCCGCAAGCCTGCGGAGAAGCTCTTCCACGAGCCGCTTCGTCCGCACCGCCCGCTCCTCCTCGGAGAGGAGGGGCCAGTCCCTAAAGGCCACCCGCACCGCCCGCTTCTGGGCCTGGCTGGAGATCCTGGCCCGCCTAAAGCCCCCGAAGAGGGCGTCCTTGGGGCTTCCCGTGTCGTCCCGGTTCAGGTTGCTCGGGGCCACCGTCTGCAGGATGTGCACCTCCAGAAGCCTCATGCCTCCACCTCCTTCTTCTCCTCTACATCCGAAACCTCGGCGCCGTAGAACTCCCTCGCCCAGCGGGCCTGGACGTGCCTTCCGGGAGAAAACCAGCGCAGAAGGTCGTCCAGAAGCCGGGCGAAGTCCATGCCCCCTTCCACCAGAGCCACCGCCTGGCGCAGACGGAAGGCGATCTGGTCCCGGTCTGCTTCCAAAAGGGCCAGGAAACGCTTTTCCACGCTGGCCGAGCCCTGGGCCTTCTCCCGAAGGGCCTGGGCCAGGGTGCGCCCTTTCTGGTGGTCCCCGTCCTTCAGGGCGTAGAGGGCCGCCACCAGGTAGTGGGCCTCCCGCTTCCAGCCCTCTCCCTCCACGAAGGGCTCCACGTAGGGCATCGCCCTAGGATAGGCCCCCGGGGGAAAGGCCAGGCTCCGCCTGAGGGCCGCCCGCGCCGCGGTCCAGGCCTTCTGACCTTGCAGGCGATTCAGCCAGTCCAGAAACCCTTCTCCTTGGCTCACGTCCGCACCTCCTTACCGAGCGCCCCAAGCAGGGGCCCAAACTGCCGCTCCCCTTCCGCCAGGGCCTTCAGGTGCCTCGCCCCCGTGCCCAGGAAGAGGCGGGTGGACTCCCACGCCCCCTGGGCCGCCCGTTTGAGCTCCACCTGCCACCGCTCCAGGGAATCCCCCTCCCCTACCCGGGCGAGAAAGCCGGGGAAGGCCCCGTCCAGGGCGTGCCAGTAGAGGCGCTCCAGGGGGAGGGAGCGGGCGAAGTCCCCGAGCTCCTTGCGGTCCCGCTCCCCCACCACCGCCCGGGCCACCTGAAGGGCAAGGCCCCGTAGACCCTGCCCCAGCTCCTCGGCCATCTTCAAGGCCTTTTCCAGGTTTTCCTCCGCCTTCGGGGTGAGGAGCCCCGAGGGCAAGGGGTAGACCTCCCGGCGGATGTCCAGGACTTTGGCCTGGTCCGAGACCTGGCCCAGCACGCGCAAGGTGATGCGCCCCTCCAAGCCCTCGTCCTCCAGCTCCCCCTGGAGGTTGTGCGCGTGGTCCAGGGTGGCCGCCACCTTGCCCCCCTGCCTGGGAAGCATGGCGGAGAAGTCCCGCCAGAAGCTCCGCTCCTCGGAAAGCCGGAGGACGAGGAGGTTGCCTCTGGCGTCCAGGCGCTGGGCCACCATGGGGTCGCGGTGAGGGGCTTCCAAGGGCTCCACCCCAGGGCCGTAGCCCATGAGGCGCACCCCGTCCCCCTCGTCCAGGAGGCGCACTCCCCGGGCGGGCCAGGTGTAGACCCGGGTCCTGCCGGAGAGGGGCCACCCGGTCTTGCCGCCCTCGAGGTCCCCAAGCCGTAAAGGCGGCACTTCCCAAATGGGGGCGTCGTCCTCTGGAGTGTAAGGGACAAGATTCAAAAGGAGGGTCTCCAGCAGGTTTTGCCCGGTGGGCAGGAAGAGGGCGGGACGGGCCACAGGGGCGTCCTTGGCCGAGCCCACCCCGTAGCGGCGGAGGAGCCCCCCTAGAGCGAAGGCCTGGTGCACCAGAAGCGCCCGGGCGGCCTGGGCGTAGGTGGCCTTGGGGAGGTTCTCCTCGGTGGTGTGGTCAAAGAGGGTGGGGTTGTTGCCGCTCGCCAGCTCGGGGAGGAGCTTGCTCCAGGGAAGGGGGTTCTCCTCCGGAAGGTCCGCCACCTGGAGGAAGGGGGCCTCGGGGTGGAAGAGGAAGAACCTGTCCCGGAAGTGGTCCAGGTAGTCCTGTACAGACCCCTCGGGAAAACGTCCCTCCTCCCACCAGTCCAGCACATCCTCCAGGCGGCGGGGGCCCCTGAGGGCCCGGTGGAGCACCGCCAGGAGGAGGCGGTGGAGGGCCGCTTCCTCCAGAGGGGAAGGGGTCTCTATGCGGGCGATTTCGCGGGCCCGCAAGAGGGCCTCCCGGATCCCCACCTCCACCACCCGCCCGCCCTTCAGGACGGGGATCCAGGGCTCGTCAACGAGGTTGAACTTCCTCAAGCTTCCCACCTCCCTTTGCCCTCAGGCTAAACCCAGGTCCCGACATCCGCTGACGGAATCAAACTGGAAGGTAGACCACCCCGAGCTCCGGGTCCAGCTCCACCCGGAAGGCCCGCTCCCCCGAGCCGAAGACCCGGCCCACCTCCAAGGGGCGGAGGCCCCGGAGGAGGCCGCTTTTCCGCCAGGCGGCGGGGACCTCTTCCTTCAGGAGCTCCTGGGGGATGGGGTGGCGGGAAAGGCGCACTGCCCGCCGGAAGAGGGCCTCGGCCTCCTCCCGGGAGACCTCCCCCTTCAGGGGCGCCCTCCGCTGCCCCTCCCGGTCCAGGTAGAGGCTCTCCCCTACCGGAAAAGGGGCACCACGGCCACGCTGGGGTCCCCCAGGCGGGTGAGGAGGCGCTGGGTTTCCGCCTTCTCCTCGTCGTCCTCCAGGCGCTCCTGGGCCACCAGGGCCCCTTCGTCCCAGTAGGCGAGAAGGCGGTCCAGATCGCTTAAGGAAAGTTTCTTGGCGGTTTCCGCTCCCGGCCCCGCCGCTCTTGGAGCCCCTTTAGGCTCCTCCTCGCCCGCTCCCGCAGGTCCTCGGGGAACCTTCCGGGGTCCTCAAGGTGTTCCCCTGACGGGGAAGCAACCGCCTCGTAGACCTCTTCCAGGAGGGCCTCGAGGTCCTGGGGAATGCGGAGGGAAGCCCGTCCCTGGAGGGCCCGCCAGGTGGCGAGGAGGACGTAGTCCTCGTAGACCCGGTCCCAGTAGAGGGGATTTCCGAAGTCCAGGCCCTCCGGTACGCCCAGGAGGAGGCGGGGGCGCGCGTGCTTTGCGGGCCTCGGCCGCTCGTGGCGGTGGAGCCTCCCGGAGCGCTGGAAGAGGAGGTCTATGGGAGCGAGGTCCGTGTAGAGGAGGTCAAAGTCCAGGTCCAGGCTCTGCTCCGCCACCTGGGTGGCCACCAGGATGGCCCGCTCGGGCCTCGGCCCCCCCTTGCCGAAGAGGGCGAGGACCACCCCTTCCCGTAGCGCCCGCTCCTCGGCGGGGAAGCGGGCGTGGAGGAGGAAGACCAGGGTGCCGTCCGGTAGGACCTTTCCCACCACCTCGTCTCCCCTCTCGGGAAGGGCTTTAAGCACCTCCTGCCAAGCCTCATCTCCCCGGTCCCTCCCCAGGAGATTAGCGAGCTCCCCCAGGGTGAGCCGCCTCCCTTCCCCGAGGGCCCGGTAGAGGACCTGGGCCCGGTCCACGGTGTTCACGATGGCCCCCACCGCCCCGGGAAGCGCCTCCTTGAGCCTCTGGGCGAGGGGCTCCACGTCCACCTCCCGCAGGACCTCGAGGGCCACCTCTACCTCCCGGGCCGGGGGCAGGGAGGC
>BBBL01000037.1 GCA_001311545.1 Thermus kawarayensis JCM 12314
GGCTTCCCAAGGAGGTGCCCGCGGTCACCTTGAACCGCATGTGCGGCTCCAGCCAGCAGGCGGTCCACTTCGCCGCCCAGGCCATCGCCGCGGGCGACCTGGACTTCGCCATCGCCGGCGGGGTGGAGAGCATGACCCGGGTGCCCATGTTCTCGGACATCGGCGGGGGCTTCCGCGCCCTAAACCCCGGGCTTTGGGAGAGGTACGAGCTTGTCCACCAGGGGGAAAGCGCCGAGCGCATCGCCGAGCGCTACGGGTTTTGCCGGGAGGAGCTGGACGAGTGGGGCTACCTCTCCCACAAGCGGGCGGCCCGGGCCAGGGAGGAGGGCCGCTTCCGGGGCCAGCTCCTTCCCCTGGAGGGGCTGGACGCGAGGGGAGGCCTTTTCTCCTCGCCTGGGACGAGGGCGTCCGCTCTGACGTGGACTACGAGAGGATGCTCCTCCTGAAGCCCGTATTCCGGGAAAACGGGGTGGTGACGGCGGGCAACTCCAGCCAGATCTCGGACGGCGCCGCAGCCCTCCTCCTCGGGGACCGGGAGAAGGCCCTGGCCTTGGGCTTAAGGCCCCGGGCCCGCTTCCTCGCCCGGGTGGTGGTGGCCGGGGACCCACCATGCAGCTTCTGGAGGTCATCCCTGCGGCGAAGGAGGCCTTGAGGCGCGCCGGGCTCTCCCTGGGGGACGTGGACGTCATAGAGGTGAACGAGGCCTTCGCCAGCGTGGTCCTGGCCTTTTTGCGGGAGCTTGGAGCCGATCCGGAGAAGGTGAATCCCAACGGCGGGGCCATCGCCCACGGGCATCCCTTGGGGGCCACGGGGGCCGTGCTCATGACCAAGCTCCTTTATGAGCTAGAGCGCACCGGCGGGGAGTTCGGCCTCCAGGTGATGTGCATCGGCCACGGCCAGGCCACGGCCACGGTGATCCAGAGGCTATAAGGAGGGGACGATGGAGCGGAGCGCCTTGGTGACGGGAGGGGCCTCGGGGCTTGGGCGGGCGGCGGCCTTGGCCCTTAGGGAAAAGGGCTACCGGGTGGTGGTCCTGGACCTCAGGCGGGGGGAGGAAAACCTGATCTACGCGGAAGGGGACGTGACCCGGGAGGAGGACGTGAGGCGGGCGGTGGCGAGGGCCCAGGAGGAGGCGCCCCTCTTCGCCGTGGTGAACGCCGCCGGGATCGGCCTCGCCCGGAAGATCCTGGGCCGGGAAGGCCCCCACGACCTGGAAAGCTTCCGGCGGATCTTGGAGGTGAACCTCCTGGGTACCTTCAACGTCTTGCGCCTCGCCGCCTGGGCCATGCGGGAAAACCCCCAGGACCCGGAGGGCCAGAGAGGGGTGATCGTGAATACGGCCAGCGTGGCCGCCTTTGAGGGGCAGGTGGGCCAGGCGGCCTACGCGGCGAGCAAGGGAGGCGTGGTGGCCCTCACCCTCCCGCTGCCCGGGAGCTCGCCGAGTGGGGGATCCGGGTGGTGGCCCTCGCCCCGGGCCTTTTTGACACCCCCCTCCTGCAGGGCCTTCCCGGGAAGGCCAAGGAGAGCCTGGCCTCCCAGGTACCCTTCCCAAGGCGCCTGGGACGCCCGGAGGAGTACGCCGCCTTGGTCCTTCACGTCCTGGAGAACCCCATGCTGAACGGGAGGTGATCCGGCTGGATGGCGCCCTCCGCATGGCCCCCCGGTAGGTGTTGGACCTTACCCGGCTTTTGCCCGGGCCACTGGCGGGGAAGCTTCTGTGGGAGATGGGCTTTCCCGTCCTCAAGGTGGAGCCCCCAGGGGGGGATCCCCTGGAGGCCCTCGCCCCCGAGGCCTACCGCTTCCTGAACGGGGGCAAGGAGGTCCTCCGCCTGGACCTGAAGCGCCCCGAGGAGAGGGAGGTCTTTTTGGGCCTGGTGCGGGAGAGCGCGGTGCTTCTGGAGTCCAACCGCCCTGGGGTCATGGAGCGCCTTGGCCTGGCCCTGGGGTCCTCCTCGAGGCCAACCCCCGCCTGGTCTACCTCCGCCTCCGGGGCTACCGGGACACCCCCGACCCCGGGCACGACCTCACTTATTTGGCAGAGGCGGGGCTTCTTGGCCGCTTTCCCTGGAAATCTTTCCAGTTCGCCGACCTGGCAGGGGCCTATGCCCTGGCCCTCACCGCCCTCAAGGGGCTCCTTTTGGGGGGTGGGGTCTACGAGGTGGCCTTGGCCGAGGCGGTGAAGTCCATCGCCTACCCACCCCTCCCCTTTCTGGACGGCTCGGTCCTCTGCTACGGGGTCTACCGGGCGAGGGAGGGGGAGGTGGCCCTCGCGGCCCTGGAGCCCCATCTCTGGGCCCGCTTCTGCGAAAGGGCGGGGCTTCCCGAGCTCCTGATGGCGGCCTTCACCCCGGCCCGGGAAGGAAACCCTGCCTACGGGAGGCTCCTTGGGCGCTTTGGGGAGCACACCGCCCAGGAGTGGGAGGCCTGGGCGCGGGCGGAAGGGGTGCCCCTACGAGCGGTCAGCGGGCCGTCCAGCCCAGGTCTATGGGGAAGACCGCCCCGGTGATGGCGCTGGCCTCCTCCGAGGCCAGGAAGAGGGCGAGCGCGGCCACCTCCTCGGGCTCTATGAGGCGCTTGATGGCCGCCTGGGCCAGGAAGACCTTCTCCGCCACCTCCTCCGGGGGGATGCCCAGGGTTCTGGCCTGGTCCTGGATCTGGCCCTCCACCAGGGGGGTGCGGACGTAGGCGGGGGCGATGGCGTTCACCGTGACCCCGTAGGGTCCGGCCTCGAGGGCCACCGCCCGGGTGAGGCCCAGGAGGCCGTGCTTGGCCGAGATGTAGGCGCTCTTAAAGGGGCTTGCCACCAGGGCGTGGATGCTGGCGATGTTCAGGATCCGCCCCCAGCCCCTTTCCTTCATCCCGGGAAGGAGGGCCTTGGTGAGCTGGAAGGGGGCGGTGAGCATCACCTGGAGCATCTTTTGCCAGGTCTCCAGGGGAAAGGCCTCCACGGGGGCGATGTGCTGGAAGCCGGCGTTGTTCACCAGGACGTCCACGCCCATGGCCGCCGCCTCCTTCCCCAGGGCCTCCACCTCTTCGGGGTTCTTGAGGTCCGCCCGGAGGTAGACCCCGGAAAGCTCCTCGGCGAGCCAGGTGGCGTCCCGCACGTCGTGGACCAGGACTTTAGCCCCCTCCCGGGCGAAGGCCCTCGCGATGGCCAGGCCGATGCCGCTTCCTGCGCCGGTGACCAAGGCCGTCCTTCCTGAAAGCGCTCCCATACAAACCTCCTACAGGTTAAGGTACGCCTCATGCACCTTCGGGTCTTGGCGCAGGGACTGGGCGGGGCCTTCCAGGACCACCCGCCCGTGCTCCAAGACGTAGGCCCTCTCCGCCACCTCCAGGGAGAGGGCCACGTTCTGCTCCACCAAAAGAATCCCCACCCCTCCCCGGGCCACCTCCCTTAGGGCCAGGAGCACCTCCTCGGCAAGCCTAGGGGAAAGCCCCAAGGAGGGCTCGTCCACGAGGAGGATCCTAGGAAAGCCCATGAGGGCCCGGCCGATGGCGAGCATCTGCTGCTCCCCGCCGGAGAGCGTCCCCGCGAGCTGCCGCCTGCGCTCGTAAAGCCGGGGAAAAAGGGCGTAGACCCGTTCGTACCCTTCCCTCTCCCGCCCGGGTGCGAGGAAGGCGGCCCCGAGCCTCAGGTTCTCCTCCACGGTCATGAGGGGGAAGAGCTGCCTTCCCTCGGGCACATGGCCGAGGCCTAGGCGGGCCCTTCTTGCCGGGGAGAGGCCCTGGAGGCCACGCCCGTCCAGGAAGACACCGCCCCGCCAGGGGCGGAGGAGGCCGGAGACGGCCCGGAGCAAGGTGGTTTTGCCGGCGCCGTTGGCCCCCAGAAGGGCCACCAGCTCCCCTTCCTCCACCTCCAAGCCCACCCCAAAGAGGACCTGGGCCTTGCCGTAGCCAGTTTCCAGGGCTTCCACCTTAAGCCTCATGCCCGCCTCCCCAAATAGGCCTCCCGCACCCGCTCCTCCCGGGCCACCTCCTCGTAGGGGCCCTCGGCGATCTTCTCCCCGTAGTCCAGGACCACCACCCGGTGGGCCAGGGCTTTGACCACGGGCATCAGGTGCTCAATGAAGAGGATGGAGACCCCGCTTTCCCGGATCCGCCGGATAAGGCCACCGCTTCCTGGGCCTCCTTGGGCCTCAGTCCCGCCATGACCTCGTCCAGGAGGAGGACCTTGGGCCTCGTGGCCAGGGCCCGGGCGAGCTCTAAGCGCTTGTCCTCAAGAAGGGTAAGCTCCCCCGCCAGGGCCTCGGCCTTGGCGGCCAGGCCGGTGAGGTCCAGCACCTTGTCCACCCAGGCCTCCGCCTCCCTCCTGGAAACCTCTGGCTTGCCGAAGAGGGCCCCCACCAGGAGGTTCTCCCGCACCGTGAGCTCGGGCAGGGGCTGCACGATCTGAAAGGCCCGGCCTAGGCCCAGGTGGGTGCGGGCCTCGGGAGGGAGAGGGGTCACGTCCCGCCCGAGGAGGAGAACCTTCCGGAGTCGGGGCGGAGGAGGCCGGAGATCACGTTGAGAAGCGTGCTCTTGCCCGCTCCGTTGGGGCCGATGACCCCCAGGATCTCCCCCTCCTCCAGGTGGAGGCTTACCCCCTTGAGGCTTGGAGGCCTAAGAAGCGCTTGCCGATCTCCAGGACCTCGAGGACCCTACCCACGGCGCCTCCCCCAAAGCCAAGGAGCCCCCGGGGCAGGAAAAGGATGGCCAGGACGAGAAGGGCCCCGTAGACCACCAGGTAGCCTCCCGGATCCAAAGCCTTAAAGCCTGTTCCAGCCCCACCAAGACCACCCCGCCCAAAAGGGCCCTAAGGTGGAGTAAAGCCCGCCAAAGATGGGGATGACCAAAGCCTCCACCGCCCGGGCCAGGCTGAAGGCCTCGTAGGGGTTCAGGAAGAGGGCCTTCATGGCGTAGACCCCTCCCGAAAACCCCGCCACCAGGCTCCCGAGGAGGAGGGAGAGGAGCTTCACCCGCACCACCCTCACCCCCAGCACCCGGGCCACCGCCTCCGACTGCCGGCAGGCCGCCTGGGCCAGACGGAAGGGGCTCCCCTCGGCCCAAAGGCTTACGGCCACCGCCAGGGTGAGGACGGCGAAGGCCAGGTAGTAGCTGGCGAGAGGCCAGCCGCCCCGAAGGGCGGGGGCACGGGCAGGCCGATGGGGCCGGTGAAGGGGAGCTTCAGGGCTAGGGTGCGGAGAACCTCGCTGAAGGCCAGGCTGGCGATGGCGAAGTAGAGGCCGTGGAGCCTCAGGGTGACGGAGCCAGGACCAAGGCGGCAAGCCCGGCGAGGAGGGCTCCGAGGGCCAAGGCGGGGAGGTTCCCACGTGGGGGAGAAGGAGGCCCGTGCCGTAGGCCCCCAGGCCGAAGAAGGCCCCGTGGGCCAGGGAGAGCTGCCCGGTGCGGGCCACCAGGTCCCAGGAGAGGGCCAAGGCGGTGAAGAGGAGGACAAAGAGCCCCACGTCCAGGAGAAAGGCCCGCCAGTCCCCCAAGGGGAGCACGGGGAGAAGGGCGAAAAGAAGGAGAAAGAAACCCGCCGCCCTCATGCTTCCCTCCAGGCCCGCCCCACCAGGGCCAGGAAGAGGACCAGGAAGAAGACGGCCTCAACCCATCCTCCACCCCCGGGCAGGTAGGTGCTCACCAGGGCCTCGGCCAGGGCCAAGACCAAAGCGGCGGGGATCACCCCCTTCAGGTTCCCGAGCCCCGCCAGGGCCACGATGGCGAAGGACTTGAGGGTGAAGAGGAAGCCCACCGTGGGGCTGGCGTAGAGCATCACCGAGAGCATCACCCCTGCCACTCCGGCCAGGGCCGCGGAAAGGCCGAAGGCCAGGAGGTAGACCCCTTCGGCCTCTATCCCAAAAGCCCCGGGGCCAGGCGGTTTTGGGCCACCGCCCGCACCGCGAGGCCCAGGCGGCTTCGGGTGAGAAAGGCCTGCAGGAGGAGGAGCAAGGCGAGGGAGAGCAGGAAAGCTCCCAAGGGCACCGCCCCCAGGAAGAAGGGGCCCAGGGCGAGGGTGGCCGCCTGGTAGGGAGGGGCCACCACCCGGGTGTCCGCTCCGAAGAGGAGGAGGGCCAGGTTTTGCAACAGGATGGATACTCCGAAGGTGAGGAGCATCTGGTTGAGCTCGGGGGCCCTTAGCACCGGGCGGATCAGGCCGCGGTAGGTCAGTGCGCCCACAAGGAAGGCGGCCAGGAAGGCGAGGCCCAGGGAGAGAAGGGGATCCACGCTGCGGAAGGCGAAAAGGAGGTAGGAAAGGTAGGCCCCGAGCATCAAGAACTCCCCGTGGGCGAAGTTGACGATGCCCACCACCCCCAGGGAGAGGGCGAGGCCGGTGGCCACCAAGGCGTAGATCCCCGCCATGAGCACGCCGTTCAGGAAGGTTTGCAGAAGAAGCTCCATGGTCCTTTCCCTGGGCTGGGTCCTCTAGCGCAGGTAGTACTCCCCGGGGTAGCGAAGGGGCACGCTGGCCTTGTTCTTAGGGAAGACCGGCCTCCGGGTTCCCTGAATGTACTGGAACTGGAACCAGATCTCCGGGCCAAACCCCTGGTACCGGGTTTTGCCCGTGTCGGAGGGCTTGAAGCTCAGGGGTCCAAAGGGGGTGTTGAAGCGCAGCCCCGCCAGGGCCTCGGCGATGCGGTTCTTATCGGCGCTTCCCGCTCGCTCCGCGGCCAAAGCCAGGCTCTTGACGATGACGTAGCCCATGGGGGCCATATACTCCTCGGTCCCCTCCCCGTACTTTTTGCGGTAAGCCTCCACGAAGCGGCGGGACTCGGTGTTGGACACGGTGGGCAGCCAGGCGGTCATCCCGGCCACGTCCTGGGAGAGGGGGTTCTTCTCAAAGCCCACCGGCCAAGAAGGCGGGGCTCCGTAGATGAGCTTGGGCCTCAGGCCCACCTGGCGGGTTTGGGTGGCGATGGGTAGGGCGTCCACATCGTAGCCGATCCAGTAGAGGATGTCGGGCTGGAAGGTGCGGAAGCGGGTCAGGATGGGGGTGAACTGGCCGCTTCCCGCCTTGTAGGGCTCGGCCTGCACCTGGTAGCCCAGCTTCTCCAGCTGCTGCCTGTAGACCCCGATCCCCGCCGAGCCGAAGGGGCCGTCCTCGTAGAGGATGGCCACCCTCTTGGCCCCGAGCTCTTGGTGCAGGTATTGGAAGAACTGCAGGGCGGCGGCCACGTTGTGGTAGTCCCAGGGGTGGTAGTGGAAGAAGAGGGGGTAGCCCTCAAAGGCTTGCTCCACCACGGAAGAGGCGGCGCCGATGGCCAGGAAGAGGGGCCCGTACTGCTTCACCGGGCCGGAAAGGGCGAAGGTGACGCTGCTGGCCAGGCCGCCGATGACGAGGTCCACCTTGTCCACGGTCATGAGCTTGGTGAAGGCGGGCACGGCCTTGGCGGGGTCGGTGCCGTCGTCCGCCACCACCAGCTCCAGGCGCACCTTGCCACCCGCATTCGCCTCCTCAGCGGCGAGCTGGATGCCGTTTAGGGCGGCCTTTCCCGCCACCGCCGAGGCCCCCGAGAGGGGGAGGATGACCCCTACCTTGAGGGGCGTTTGCGCCCACGCCAGGCCCAAGGCGAGAATCCCAAGAACGCTTACAACCCTGTGCATACCTTTCCTCCTTTCTTCCTAGGGCGCTAGGCCCTCAGGTTCCTCGTAGAGCACCACCGCTTCCCCCTCCAGGACCTTTCGCCCCTCTGGTTTTCGCAGAAGGTGTCCAGGGTGAGTACGTAGCCTCCCTTTTCCCGTTCCCGCACCGCCTTAACGATGGCGGTGGCGGTGACGGTGTCCCCCAGGTGGGTGGGCTTGAGGAAGCGGAGGGTTTGGGAGAGGTAGATGGCCCCCACCCCGGGGAGCCGGGTGCCGATCACCGTGGAGATGAGCCCGGCCACCAGGATCCCGTGGGCGATGCGGCCGCCGAAGCGGCTTTTCCGGGCGTAGGCCTCGTCCACGTGGAGGGGGTTGGTGTCCCCCACCGCCCCCACGAAGAGGGCCACGTGGGCCTCGGAGAGGGTCTGGGTGTAGCTGGCTTTGTCTCCGACCTGGAACCTCATGCGCCCACCTCCTTGAGGAATCCCTCCAGGACATCCTTGAGGAGGCCGGGGTTCTCCAGGTTCACGGAGTGGCCCACCCCTTCCAGGACCCGAAGCCTTCCCCTGGGGAAGAAGGCGGCGGTGGCCACGGCCATCTCCCGGGAGATCAGGGGGTCCAGGGCGCCGTGGAGGACGAGGACCGGCCCCCCGTAGGCCCGGCTTGCCCGCCAGAGGGCGAGGGCCCGGGCGTTCCCCTGGTAGTGGGCGGGATGCATCCTCTGGGCGCAGTCCACGAGCTCGGAGAACCACGGGGGCCTTTGGGTGGGGGCCATGGCGGCGAGGGCCTTCTCCAGGGCTTCGCGGTCTTCCCGGTAGGATTCCAGGATAGGGTAGTAGGCCTCGGGGGTGACGAGGCCCGTGGGTGGGGCGGAGTTGATGAGGAGAAGCCCCCTTGTCCTTTCGGTCGCCGCTCCATGGCCACCGCACCCCCAAGGGAGTGGCCCGCGAGAACGGCTTCCTCGGCCCCAACCTCCCGCAGGAAGTCCCGGAGGGCCTGGGCGTAGGCGGGGATGGAGGGGAGGAAGCCCTCTGGGGCGGGGCTTTCCCCGAAGCCAGGGAGGTCCGGGGCCAGGAGCCGAGCGCCTGGGGGCGGGGCCTCGAGGAGGCCCCGCCACCACTCCTTGCAGGCGAAGTTGCCGTGAACGAGCACCACGGGCGTACCGCTTCCCGCTTCCAGATACCTAAGCATAAACCTCCTCCAGAAAGGCGCAGACGGCCCGGGCGAAGGCGAGGGGGGCCTCTATGGGGCGGCGTGCCTGCGGGGAGGGCCTCAAGCCTCGCCCTTAGGGCCTCGGCCAGGTCCAGGGCGTAGGCCTTGGGGAAGAGGAGGTCCTCCTCCCCGTAAAGGACCAGGGCGGGGAGGGCGAGGGCCTTGAGGCGCGGCCTGAGGTCCTCCAGGGTGAGGAAGCCCAGGAGGAGCCTTTCCTGGGCGGTTTTCGTGGGGGCCTGGGCGGCGAGGCCCCTTAGCCCCTCCTCGGCGAGAAGCTCGGGGTGGGCTTCCAGGAAGCTCCTGCCGAAAACCCAGGGGAGGGCCACCCGGAGGCGCAGCTTTGTGCCCCCAGACTTCAGGGCGTGGAGCCAGCTTTCCACCTTGGCCCGGAGGGCGACGTCCAGGTAGGGGGTGGTGCAGCAGAGCACCAGGGCGGCGAAGCGCTCCGGGGCCAGGAGGGCCGCTTCCATGGCCACCACGCCCCCGTTGGAAAGGCTCACCAGGGCAGGCCGGGAAAGCTTGGTCTCGTCCAAGAGGGCGAGGAGGTCCTCTGCGTGGGCCCGGGGAGGGTAGGGGCCTTCCGGGGCCTCGCTTTCCCCCTGGCCCCGCATGTCGTAGCGGAGGAGGGTGAACCCCTTGAGGTGGGGGAGGACGGGGTCCCAGCTATCGAGGCGCTGGAAGATCCCGTTCAGAAGAACCACGGGGGGGCCTTCCCCTTCCAGGCGGTACCTAAGCTTGGCCATACCGTTCCTCCCAAAGCCTCTTCAAGGCCTCCTTCTTCACCTTGCCCGGCCCCGTCTTGGGGAGCTCCTCCAGGAAGATCAGGTGCTTGGGCACCTTGTACCCGGCGAGCCTCGCCTTGAGGAAGGCCTTGAGCTCCTCGGGGGAGACGGGGGCCTTGACCACCACGAGGCCGCCCCCACCTCCCC